>CAZFWX010000055.1:0-12128 GCA_964522695.1 uncultured Desulfobacterales bacterium | reverse complement strand
AGTCGGCATCCCGGGAGGCCACCAAGGCCAATATTTACAAGGGCATGGTGGCCAATATCGAGCCCAGCCTCCAGGCCGCGTTCGTCAATTACGGGGGCCAGCGCCACGGCTTTTTGCCGCTGTCCGAAGTCCACCCCGACTACTACCAGGAGAAGATCAAGGAAAAGTCCAAGGTCCGCATCCAGCAGGCCCTGAAAAAAGGTCAGGAACTCATCCTCCAGGTGGTGAAGGAGGAGTCGGCCAACAAGGGGGCCTACCTCACAACCTATGTCTCCCTTCCCGGCCGCTTCCTGGTGCTCCTGGTGAAGCAGAGCCACCTGGGCATCTCCCGCAAGATTGAAAAGGAAGAGGAGCGCCAGCGCCTGAAGGACCTGGCCCAGAAGCTGGGCGTCCCCGCCGAGATGGGCATCATCGTCCGCACCGTGGGGGTCGAAAGCCTCAAGCGCAACCTCACCAAGGACCTGACCTATCTCCTCAAGACCTGGGAAGAGATCACCAAGGCAGCCCAACAGCCGGCTCCCTGCCTGCTCTACAAGGACCTGGATGTCATCACCCGCACGGTGCGGGATTATCTCTCCGCCGAAGTTAAAAGCATCCTGGTGGACGACAAGGAAGTGCACCAGCAGTTGCAGGGCTTTCTGAAGATGGTGGCCCCGGACCAGGTGCGCTCCCTCAAACACTACCAGGACCGCCTGCCCCTGTTCGTGCGCTACCAGATCGAGGACCAGATCGACCGCCTTTATGGCGAGCGCATCCCCTTGAAGTCCGGCGGCAGCATCGTGGTCAATCCCACCGAAGCCCTGGTGGCCATCGACGTCAATTCGGGGCGCTGCCTGGGTCAGAAAGAGATCGAGGACACGGCCACCAAGACCAATCTGGAGGCCGCCGAGGAAATCGCCCGCCTGCTGCGTCTGCGCGACTTGGGGGGGCTGGTGGTCATCGACTTCATCGACATGAAGGACAAGAAGCACGTCAAGGAGGTGGAGCAGGCCCTGCGCCTGGCCCTGAAAAAAGATAAGGCCCGGGTCACGGTGGGGCATCTGTCCCGCTTCGGACTGCTGGAGCTCTCCCGGCAGCGCCTGCGGCCCGCGGCCGAAGCCTCCACCTTCACCCCGTGTCCCGCCTGCCAGGGGCGGGGCCGGGTCAAAGGCATCACCACCATTGGCTTGGGTCTGCTGCGCCAGATCGCCCTCCAGGCCTCCCAGTCCCAGTTACAGGAGGTCAGGGGCGTTTTGCCCGAGGAACTGGCCAACTTCCTCCTGAACCAGAAGCGCAAGGAAATCGTGGCGCTGGAAAACATGTTTCATCTGAAAATCACCCTCACCGCCAAGGCCGGATTGGGTCCCGAGGATGTCCAGTTGGAGTACGTCAGACTGGAAACTCCGCCGGAGCCCGCGCCGCCCAAAAGTGAGGCTAAGGAGTCCCGCCGTGCGAAGCAAGCTGATGAAAACAGGTCTGGAAAAGTACCCCCACCGGTCGCTGCTGAAGGCCATGGGTCTGACGGATGAGGAGATCGACCGTCCTTTAATCGGCATCGCCAATTCCTTCAACGAACTCATTCCCGGCCACATCCACCTGGACAAGATCACCCAGGCCGCGGCCGCGGGGGTGCGCCTGGCCGGGGGCACGCCCATGCAGTTCGGTGTCATCGGCGTGTGCGACGGCCTGGCCATGCACCACCAGGGCATGAAGTATTCCCTGGCTTCCCGGGAGATTATTGCCGACTCCATCGAAATCATGGCCACGGCCCACCCCCTGGACGGGCTGGTTTTGGTGGCCAACTGCGACAAGATCGTTCCCGGCATGCTCATGGCGGCCCTGCGTCTGGACATCCCCGCCATCCTGATCTCAGGCGGCCCCATGCTGGCGGGCCGTTTCCAAGGCCGGGAGGTGGATCTCATCAGCGTCTTTGAGGGCGTGGGCGCGGTGAAGGCCGGGCGCATGAGCGAAGGCGAACTCAAGGACCTGGCCGAATGCGCCTGCCCAGGCTGCGGCTCCTGCGCCGGCATGTTCACCGCCAATTCCATGAACTGCCTTTCCGAAGCCGTGGGACTGGCCCTGCCGGGCAACGGCACCATCCCTGCCGTGGCCGCGGCCCGCTTCCGGCTGGCCAAAATGGCCGGCATCAAGGTCATGGAGATGGTGGAGAAAAACCTCACGCCCCGGCAGATCGCCACCCTCACCGCCTTCACCAACGCCATGGCCGTGGATATGGCCCTGGGCTGCTCCACCAACACGGTGCTGCACGTCCCGGCCATCGCCCATGAGGCGGGCATCGACCTGTCCCTGGATCTCTTTAACGAAGTGAGCGCCCGCACCCCCCACCTGGCCTCCTTGAGCCCCGGCGGCCCCCACCACCTGGAGGATCTGGATCGGGCCGGCGGCGTGCCCGCGGTGATGCGGACCCTCATGGAGGCCGGCCTGGTGTCGGGCGAGCCCCTCACCGTCACCGGCAAGACCGTGGCCGACAACCTGGCCGCAGCCCGGGTCCATGACCCCGAAGTCATCCGGTCGCTTTCCCGGCCCTACCACGCCCAGGGCGGCATCGCCATCCTGAAGGGCAACCTGGCCCCCGACGGCGCAGTGGTGAAGCAGTCCGCGGTGGCCCCGGAGATGCTGGTGAACCAGGGCCGGGCCCGGGTTTTTGAATCAGAAGAAGAAGCCACACAGGCCATCCTGGGCGGCGCCATCAAACCCGGCGACATCATCGTCATACGCTACGAAGGCCCCAAAGGCGGCCCGGGCATGCGGGAGATGCTCACCCCCACCTCATCCATCGCCGGCATGGGCCTGGACAAGGACGTGGCCCTCATCACCGATGGGCGCTTCAGCGGCGGCACCCGGGGCTCGGCCATCGGCCATATTTCGCCAGAAGCCGCGGACGGCGGGCCCATCGCCCTGGTGGCGGAAGGGGACCTGATCAAGATCGACATCCCGGCCAAAACCATCACGCTGCTGGTGGACGAAGCCACCCTGGCCCGCCGGCGGGAAAAATGGCAGCCGCTCGCGCCCAAAATCACCACGGGCTACCTGGCCCGGTACAGCCGCCAGGTTTCCTCCGGCAGCCAGGGCGCGGTGGTGAAGTAAGGGACCGGGAATTGACGGCAAGCCTGCCGAAGCGTAAGGCCAGAGGTGCTTATCAACAGGGGGCGGGTTGACCTGCTCGGGGTAAGTTGACAGCGGCCCCTGCCGGTTTATGGCTGGAATGGGTTTTGTAGATAAAAATATAAATAAATTTGTCTACTTATGTCTGTTATCAACAAAACCCGGTACACTATTATCTTTATAAATTTTTTATAAAGCAGAAATAATTTTCTAACTCTTGTTCAAAAATGTTCCTGGCACAAAGCAGGTTGGGAGAAGGGCTGGGGCGTGAAGGGTCCCGGCTTTGGCCCCAGAGACCAACGCCAATTTTCGAAAGGGGGAAGGTTATGCAGTTGGTGATGGAAAGGGAGGCGTTGTTAAAAGGGGTGGGCCGCACCCTGGGGGTGGTGGACCGCCGGGGTACCATGGCCATTTTAAGCCATTTTCTCCTGAAGGCTGAAGCGGAGGGCGTGACCATCGCCGCCACGGACCTGGAAGTGAGTTTCCGGGGGGCCTATGCCGCGGAAGTGGCGGAGCCCGGCTCGCTCACACTGCCGGCCCATTATTTTTTCAATCTGATCAAGGAGTTGCCCGGAGAGACCCTGACCCTGACGGGTACGGAAAGCTCAAATCTGAAAATCCAGGTGGGGGAATCCCATTACCAGCTCATCGGCCTGCCCGCGGACCAGTTTCCGCCCATCCCGGAAATCACCGAGGAGAATCTGGTGTCCGTGGAGAGCCGCCAACTCAAAGAGATGATCGAACGCACCATCTTTTCCGTGTCCACCGATGATTTGCAGTACCACCTGTCGGGCATCTTCTGGGAGCGGGTGGAGATGGAGGGGACGCCCTTTCTGCGTCTGGTCTCCACCGACGGCCACCGTTTAACCCTCATGGAGCGCCCCCTGCCGGAAAGCGAGAGCTTCGCCATCGAGGAAGGCATACTCATCCCCAGGAAAGGCGTGGCCGAGATCTCGCGCCTCTTGGCCGAAGAAGAGCGGGTGGGCCTGGGTCTCAGCAAAAAGAGCCTGGCGTTAAAGGCCGACAGCAAGCACCTCTTTATTCGCCTGCTGGAGAAGAAGTTCCCGGACTACAAGCGCATCGTCCCCGAGGGCTTTAATTACCAGTTCGTCCTGAACCGCCAGGAACTGCACAATACCCTGCGGCGCATTTCGCTTCTTTCCACCGACCGCTTCCGGGGGGTAATCATGCATCTCAATCCCGATTCCCTGGAGGCCCATTTCAGCAACCCCGAGGTGGGGGAGGGCCGGGAACTCATTACCTTGACCCTGGCCAAAGGCGATCCCGCGGGCCTGCCCATCTCCATCGGCTTCAACGCCCGCTACTTCCTGGAGCCCCTGGCGGCCATGACGGCCGAGGAAGTGGTCCTGGAAGTGAACGACCGGGACCGGCCCTGCCGCCTGCGGGAGCGCGAGGATGAGCATTATTTCGCCATCATTATGCCCATGAGTCTGTAGATAGGGTTTGTGTAGGGCCGCCGCCCCCGGCGGCCGTAGGTGTAAGGCGGGCTCTGCCCGCCGTTGTAGCCATAAAAATGTAGGGTGGGCTTTGCTAACGGTAGGAAAGCTTAGGGTGCGCACTGCGCACCATGTGCATGCACAGGTGAGGACACCTGTGCCACCTGAGCTTGGTTCGGGTTATAGAGGTGATTCTGCTATCGAGGTCTAAAGAGGTAAAAAATGGAAAAAAAAAGAATTTGACCTTGAAGAAACGAGTAATTATTTATCCAGAATAATACCGGATAATTGCTTAGGTAAAAATGAAGTAATTTTATTATGTAAATGGATAACAGACTGGAATAATTTATTACCTGAATTTAAAAAAATAATACCTTATAGGAGAGATTATGGTGATAAAAACATTGGATTTACTTATGAAACTCATAAATATAAAATCAAAAAGCAAGGAATTTTAATCATAAAATTACCTGGTACTGATATAGTGGATTTTCCTAATGATTTAATTTTAGATTTTTATCTTACAAATGCTGGCGCTGAGAATTTTAAGGATTTTCTTAAACCACGCTCACATTCAAGTCATCAGACAAGATGGGTTTTGCTTGCAAAAGATATTAATAGATTGGGAATGTCTAAGGTAGAAGATCTCTTTCGATTGGCCTATCAGCTCAGGGCGAAATAAAAAGGTGCCCACTGAGAATGATATTTAACTAATTTACCAGATTACTCTTTTTAACCATCAAGGAGGACAAAAATCGTGGCTGATTCCGTCAATTCCCCGGAGGTGGCGGTGAACGAGTACCGCGCCGAGCAGATCCAGGTCTTAAAAGACCTGGAGGGGGTGCGGGAGCGGCCCTCCATGTACATCGGCAACGTCGGCCCCGAGGGCCTGCACCACCTGGTCTACGAGGTGGTGGACAACTCGGTGGACGAGGCCATGGCCGGGCACTGCAACGAAATCAAGGTGAAGATCCGGGCCGACGCCAGCGTGGTGGTGGAGGACAACGGCCGGGGCATCCCCGTGGACCTGCACCCCACCGAGGGACTGCCCGCGGTGGAGGTGGTCATGACCCGCCTGCACGCGGGCGGCAAGTTCGATTCGGGCGCGTACAAGGTGTCGGGCGGCCTGCACGGCGTGGGCGTCTCCGTGGTCAACGCGGTGTCCGAGTACCTGGAGGTGGAAATCCGCCGGGACGGCAAGGTTTATCACCAGAGCTACGTCCGGGGCCGCACCCATACGCCCCTGGTGGAAACGGGCAATACCCGCCGCCGGGGCACCAAGGTGACCTTTCGCCCTGACCCCCTGATTTTTGCCGAGATCAACTTCAACTATGATCTGTTGGCCCAGCGCCTGCGGGAGCTGGCCTTCCTGAACGCCGGCCTGCGCATCTTTCTGGAAGATGAGGAATCGGGGCGGAAAAGCGAATATTTTTATGAAGGCGGCATCGTCTCCTTTGTCCAATATCTGAACAAGCACAAGACTGTGCTCCACCCCGAGCCCATTTATCTCGCCGGCGAAAAGGGCGGCATCCAGATGGAGCTGGCCCTGCAATACAACGACAGCTACAACGAGCAGATATCCTCGTTTGCCAACAATATCAATACCCGGGAAGGCGGCAGCCACCTGTCCGGGTTCAAGTCCAGCCTCACCCGGGCCATCAACCAGTATCTGTCGGGCAGCGACCTGGCCAAGAATTTCAAGGGCAATCTCCAGGGCGAGGACGTGCGGGAAGGCCTGGTGGCGGTGATCAGCGTGCGCCTGCCCCATCCCCAGTTCGAGGGTCAGACCAAGACCAAGCTGGGCAACAGCGAAGTCAAGGGCCTGGTGGAAAACCTGCTCTATGAGCATCTCCTCACCTATCTGGGAGAGAACCCCGCGGTGGCTAGGGCCATCGTCAGCAAGCTCCTGGACGCGGCCCGAGCCCGGGAAGCGGCCCGCCGCGCCCGGGACCTGGTGCGCAAAAAAGGCGCCCTGGGGGACATGACGCTGCCGGGCAAGCTGGCGGACTGCCAGGAGCGGGACCCGGCCCGCCGGGAAATCTACCTGGTGGAGGGCGACTCGGCCGGCGGCTCGGCCAAGCAGGCCCGGGACCGGCGCTTCCAGGCCATTTTGCCGCTCAAGGGCAAGATCATCAACGTGGAGAAGGCCCGGTTTGAGAAGATGCTGGAGAACAACGAGATCCGCACGCTGATATCGTCCTTGGGCTCGGACCTCTCCCAGGAGGAGGCGAACCTGGAAGAGTTGCGGTACCACAAGGTCATCATCATGACGGACGCGGACGTGGACGGCTCCCACATCCGCACCCTGCTGCTCACCTTTTTCTACCGGCAAATGCGCCCCCTCATCGAGGGCGGGCATCTTTACATCGCCCAGCCGCCCCTGTACCGCCTCACCCGGGGCAGCGATAAGATTTATCTGAAGGATGACGCCGAATTCAAGCAATATCTCATCAAGCGGGGCGCGGACAAAAAGGGTCTCAAGACCAGGGAAGCCATGCTGGAGGGGGAAAACCTGGTAGGCACCATTGAGCGGGTCATCGCTTTCCAGGATTCCCTCAGCCGTTTTGAGAAAAGGGGTCTGGCCCGGGAGATTTTGCGCCTGCTGCTGGACCATCCCCTGGTGGACAAGTGGCAGTTGCGGGAGGAGGGCATTTTGGATGCCGTGGTGGCGGACCTGAACGCTACCCGCCGCTGGGAGGCCCGCCGGGAGCCCGATGAGGAGCACCACGCCTGGGCCCTGGTGATCACTCCGGTGGATGGGCAGGCGCCGCCTGCACGGGTGGACTGGGAACTGTTGGGCGGCAGCGATTTCCAATCCCTCGTGAAGCTGGACCAGGGCCTGGGCGGCCTCAGGAAACCGCCGCACCGCCTCATGGACAAGGGGAAGGTGAGAGAGTTCGCCTCTCTGGAAGAACTGGTGGGCTTCATCCTGGAGGAGGGGCAGAAAAACGTCACCATTCAGCGCTTCAAAGGCCTGGGCGAAATGAACCCGGAGCAGCTCTGGGAAACCACCATGGACCCGGAGACGCGCACACTCCTGCAGGTGAACGTCATGGACGCCGCCGGCGCCGACGAAATTTTCACCATTCTTATGGGCGACAAAGTGGAGCCCCGGCGGGAATTCATCCAGAACAACGTGCTGGAACTGAACGAGTTGGATATTTAACATAACGACAGGATGCCGGGGTAAGACTGCGCATCTGCGCCTTAACCTGCTTCCGCCTCACCTGGCCGGAGGGGGAGACAGGCTTTCCCGGAGCCAGAGGTCGCTGGCCTCCGCATTTCAGAAACCCTATCTGCACCATCGAGGAGGACAAAGCCATGCCGAAACGTCATGCGGTGTACAGAATTTGCGTGACCCGCCGGGAAGCCCTCTATGTGGGAGACACCCCGGACCACGCCTTGATGCTCACGGAACTGGAAGGCGAGCCCATCGATCTCAAAGTGGGTGTGGCCGGGGAGTTCATCTCCCGGCGCAGCGTGGGCTTTCACGACCGCATTAAAGGCGGCGGGAAGATGGAGGGCTATGCCATCTCCACCTTCCAGCACGGGCAGGTTTACAGCCGTTTTGAAGGAGTACGGGACGCCGCCAGCCGCCTCACCAAGGGCAAATGGAAGGTTTATCGGGGGACGGGGAAGCTCTCCACCCTGACCGGCGAAGGCACCTTTGTGGTCAAGCCCACGGAAAAGGCCCGGGAATTCATCCTGGAAATGGAAGGCGAATACCAAATTTAAAGGTATGGTCGCGCGGCGGGTGGCGACGGCCTCCCGCCGCGCCGGGAGAGGTTGATGATCTGCAAAAGTTGCGGGGACGCCATCGAGCCCGGCGAAGCCCATGAGCATGCCGGAGCTGTCGTGTGTGAGGACTGCTTTCTGGACAAACAGAGCCAGGTCAAAACCTGCGACCCCTGGGCGGTGCACCTGGCCAAGGGGGACAAGGGCCGCGGCGGCGTAAACCTTACACCTCTCCAGCAACAGCTCTATGATCTGGTGAAGGGTCGGGGTGAGATATCCATTCCCGCAGCGTGCCAGGCCATGAACCTTTCCGAAGACGACCTGCGCCGGGAGTTCGCCACCCTGCGCCACCTGGAGCTGCTCCGGGCCACCCGCAAAGCCGGGGAGGTCCTGCTCATACCGTTTTGAGTCCTGAACCCGCGGATCTGGACTATGCCCTGCTGCGCCGGGTGGCGCGGCGGGATGAGGCCGCCCTGGCAGAGCTTATGCGCCGCTTCGAGCGGCCCCTGTTTCAGTTGGCCTACCGTTTGCTCAAAGACCGCCTGGAGGCCGAGGACGCCCTCCAGGAGGTCTTTCTCAAGGTGTATGACAACGCCGGTCGCTTTGAGCCCACGGGCACGGTGAAGGCCTGGCTGAACCGCATCACCGCCAACCACTGCTTGAACCGCCTGCGCCGGCCCGTTGCGCCGGACCCCCTGGATGAACACACGGAGGCGCACCTGACCTCGCCCGCGCCCTCCCCCCTGGAAGCCCTGGAGGAAAAGGACCTCTCCGCCCGCCTGGAAATTCTTTTGCAGGACCTGCCGGAAAACCAGCGCCGGGCCCTGGTCCTGAAACAGTTCGGCGGCCTTTCCTACCAGGAAATCGGGGAAATGCTGGGCGTGAGCCCCCAGGCCGTGGACGGCCTCATCAAGAGGGCGCGGGCCACCCTGCGCCAGGCGCTGAAAGATGAGTTGGGGTGAGGGATGATTGTGGGGGGAGGGGCCGGGGGCACAGACCCCTGCCCCTCCCCCCACAAGCCAAACGATCCCCCGGCCTACTTGCCCTCGAGGAGTTCTTCCACTTCCTCCTGGCCGTGGGCCAGTTCTTCCATCTGCTGCTTATCCAGGCGCAGGAGCATGGCCTGGAATTCGCCCACGTGGGTTTTTTCCTCTTTGGCGATGTCCAGCAGGACCATGCGGATGTGGGGATTGTCGGTCATGGCGGCCAACTGCTCATACAGGCTGACCGCGTCCAGTTCGGCGATGATGGCGGCGCGCAACACTTCTTTGTCGATATTTTCCTTGCTCACCTTGCCAAGGTTGATGGGGATTTGGGACAGCATGGGCATCCTCCCGATAAAGGTGATGAATTTACTTCTTAACATAACGCCCAAATGCGGGAATGAAAGGGTGGCAGAGAAATTTTCAGCAAATCAGGGTTGGCCGGCGGCAGGAGGCGGCATTTTTTTCGCCGCCGGCGATCTGACCGCCGGATTTGCCGCCGCCGGGTGTTATGTTCAATAAGAGGAAAGGTTATGAAGTGCCCGGAGGTTCAAGAACGGCTGAGCGCCTGGCTGGACGGCGAGAGCGAGGCCGCAGAAGAAAAGGCCATGGAGGCCCATCTTCAGGTCTGCGCCCGGTGCCGGGCCGAACTGGCGGCGCTGGAGCGCCTTCAGGAGGCTCTGGCCGGTTTAGAAGCACCGGTACCCGAGGAACTGGGCCGCCGCGTCCTGGCCCGCCTGCCCCGGCGGAGCTGGCCCTGGCAGCGCACCTTATCTCTGGCTGCGTCCCTGATCATTGGCGTCATTTTGGGCGGCGCCGTGACGGGAAGCCTGATGTCCCCCTATCTGGGTGGCGGCAACGGCGGCGAGGTGCTGGCCTTCGAGGCCTTCCACGATTTCCCCCAGGGGTCCTGGGGCGAGATCATCAATTACCCTGCGGATGAGGACAACCACGCATGAAGCGGGATTGGCTCCTCTATTTGGTAATCTTCTCCCTGGCCCTGAACGTGGGGACCATCGGCACCTTTGCCTACCTGCATGTTAAGCATAGGCAGGAGACGGCCGGGCAGGCGCCGGAGCCGCCGCGGCCCGTGCGGGAATTATTGAGCAATCTCAACCTGGACGATAACCAGCGCGCTTTCCTGAGAAAGCATTGGCCCAACCATTTCCGGCAGGTGCGCGCTTTGCGCCAGGAATTGGCCCAGCGGCGGCAAGAGCTGGTGGGGTTGGTGAAACAGGACCCTGCCGCCTGGCCGGCCCTCCAGGCCAAGGTAAAGGAAATCAGCGGACTCCAGGGCAGGTTGGAAGAGGAGGTGCTGCGTTTCTTCCTCCAGTTCCAAAAGGAGCTCAAGCCGGAGCAGAATGCCGCTTTCCTGGTCCTCATGGAGAGCCGTCTGGCGCCTTTGTTGGGCGGCCAGCGCGGCCGGCCGGGGGGGCGGGGCATGAAGATGGCGCCAAGCCGGGGGCGGGGCATGAACCCCGATTGTCCCATGCCCGGCCAGCCTGGACCTTCCCTCGCACCTGCGAATTAAATCAAGGAGAGGTTATGAAGACGACAAGTTTGTTGACTTTGTGCGCCGGCCTGGCCCTGGCCGGGTTGATGCTGCAGACGGACGTCAGTTTTGCCCAACAAGGGCGGGGCAGGAATGGCGGTAACTGCCCGTATTACGGCGCCGGTTCCCCAACCGGAGGCGGCCAATACCAGTACAAGCAGGGCCGGGGTCCAGGATACGCCGGCTCCCCTAATTACCAGCAAAGAGGAATCTGCGACGGCGCCGGCCCCAAGGGCTGGGGCGGCGGCCGCTGGCGGCAGGGCGCACCGGGGTCAGGCGTCCCCGGCTCCGGCCAGCAGCAGTAACCGGGAAAAAGGGGGCCAGGGGGGTCTCGGGCTGGCAAGCCTGCGCCTCTGGCCCCCGCCCCTCCCTTCAACCTTCACCCCGCCATCTGCCCTTGCCCCGCAAAAAGGGGCCCCATCTTCTTGCGTCCATCCCCCCAGTGTGAGAGATTATGTGAACGAGGTGTCTCTATGTCCGGACGCACGTGGACCGCGCAGATGTTAGGCTGGGTGCTGGCAGGGGCGCTCCTCTGGCCGGCCGGCCTGCTGGCCCAGGGTCAACCGAAAGGCACCGGCGCGACCGGCGGCATCACCGGAGGCACCGGGGGGACGGGCTCCACTAAGGACATCGAGGACCAAACCGGGCCACCGGGCTCGAATCATCCCAAGACCTCTTCCTACGGGTGGGGCCGGCTCAAGGGGAAGCCCCCCGCCGGGGCTGCCCCCCAGGGGACCATGGGCAGGAATCCCCGGCCCGCCAGCGCCGAGCCCCGGGGCTGGGACCCCGGGGGCGCGCACCTGAAAGGCAAGCAGCCGCCAAAAGCTGAAGGCTTCGGGCCGGGCCTGGGCCTGGCCGAAGAACAGACCCCGCCAACCAAACTCCCCAGAGCGCCCAAGGGTCCGAAAGGCCCCAACCTGCCTCCCGTCCTGCCGTAAAGGCAAGGGCATTAAGATTAAGGTAGTCAATAGATTCCCGCAGCTTTGTCTGTTAAGGGCTGCAACTGGTCAGGCGGACGCCAAATTCTTTCATTTTTTCCGCAGGGTTGCGATTAGCAGGGCCAGGAGGGAGTCCAGAGGGGAAAAAGGGGGGGAAATGTTTGGCGGAAGTGCATGGGAATCGAACCCACCCACCGCCCTCTTCAGACGGTACACCGGATTTGAAGTCCGGGGGCCCCACCAGTGAGCCTGGCACTTCCGCTTCTGTAAAGGTAATGGATGTGGCCCTGCCTGTCAACCGGTGGGTAGTGTACGGAAGGTTCTGCAAAAAGAGATGAAATAAAAAGAGGGTCATGGC
>CAZFWX010000054.1:0-20434 GCA_964522695.1 uncultured Desulfobacterales bacterium | reverse complement strand
AGATGTTCAGGACTATCTGCCGGGTAGCTGGGGCATCGCCCTCGCCAGGGCTGCACAGGTGAGGACACCTGTGCCACCTGAAGCCTGGGTTGAGGCGGGGGGCACCCATAATGGCAGGCTTGCCCAGGTAGAGATAAATACACCTCAATGCTTTTGAGAATTGAGTTATTACCGGAAGGCCGCGTCTGTCGCACCTTCATTTTGGCCTGACGGGCCAGAACCTTCCCCATGGGCAGGTAAGGTTCCCGGCCGGAGCCAACCCACGGTGGCACAGGTGTCCTCACCTGTGCGCTTACAGGTTTTCGAGCTTTCGCCGGGCAACCGGAAAGAATGACTTCCCCCTCACCCCGGCCCTCTTCCCCAGGGGGGAGAGGGGGTAAGTGGACGCTCCCCACATCTCTTCCCTTAAGGGGTTGGGGGAGGGAGTTTGAGGGAGGGGGCAGGGGTCCGCGACCCCTGGCCTCCTCCCTCAACTTATCCCCACCATAAACCCTTGCAGTCCTTGGCCCCTCCCTCAAGTCATCTTTCCTCTCCTCCCTCATGCCCCCTCACAGCAGCCACAGAATCACTCCCACCAACAGCGTCGCGGCCACGCCCAGGGGAATGGTGCGCCTCAAGATGGCGCCTTCTTGGCCCAGGGCGCCGCACAGGGGCGCGGCCAGGGCGATCTTGAAGGGCGAGGAGATGGAGCCGATGGAGGCGCCCACGGTGAGGCCCGCGGCCAGGTACACCGCGGAGACGTGCAGGAGCGAGGCGGCGTGCACCTGCAATTCCCCGAAAAGCATGAGCGAGGCCACGCCGTAGCCGGTGAGGAAGGTGCCGGCCCAGCCCAAAAGCGGCACAAACAGGGGGTAGAGGCTGCCGGTGTAAGTTTTCAAGCCCATGGCCAGGACGTAAGGGATGTTCTGCGCCGGGGTGAGGCCGGCGAACCCTGGGGCGTAGCCCGAATAGGCGATGATCTGGCCCATGGCGCCGAACAGGCCCATGGCCGCCAAGGCGCGCCAGCCCTGGCGCAGGCCCGCGGCCAGAATCTCACCCGCCTGGACTTGGGCGCGGAAAAGAACCAGGGCCAGGCCCAGGGCCGCGAAGACATAGATGTAGGCTGAAAACAGCGGGGTCAAGGTGATGGTGTGCACGGGCACCACCCGCACCGTCAAGACCAGGCGGCGGCTGGTAAGGTCGTGCAACCAGGGCACCAGATTCACCAGGAGCAGGGGCGCGATGATGCAGAGGAAGGGAGCCAGGTCCCGGAGCAGCTCACGGCTGACGGGAATGGCCCGGGAGCCCAGGAGCAGCAGGGCCGCCATCAGGGCCAAGCCGCCGGCCATGCCGGCCAGAGGCGCGCCGGACGCGAGCGTCGCGGCCAGGGCCACCAGGCTCACCAAAAGGCCGCTGGTCAGGAATAAGACCAGCCGCCGCCAGGGGTCGCGGCTTTCCGGCAAGAACCAGGGCGCGCAAGCCGCCATGGCCAGGGTGGCGGGGATGGACAGCCAGGCCGCGGCCGCGCTCAACTCGGGGAGAGGCAGGCCCGTGACCAGGGCCAGGACGGTGAGGATGATGCCGGCCATTTCGAGACTCATGAGCCCGGCGTAGCCGATGATGGACAGGGCCGCGGCCCCCTGGGGGCTCACCCCGGCTGAGCGCAGCATGGGCGCGACGATGGGTTCGGCGATGACGCTCGCGCCTTCGAGAAAATTGGCCACCCCCAACGTAATGAACACCTGGCGGCGCCGGGGATGGGCAAGGCCCGAGAGCAGCCTTGCCACCAGGCGGTCCATGGCGCCTGCCGCCACCAGGAGATGCGAGAGCAGAATCCCGGCCAGGACCACCAAAAGCAGCGGCAGGGTGGTAATGAACCCGTCCAGGGCGGCCCACAGGATTACCGGCAGTTCGGTGTCGAAGGCGAAATACGTCAGCCCGGCGGTGAAAACCACCCCGTAAAGGGAAAGCTCCAGCGCGGGCCTTTTGAACACCACGGCCAGGAGGGCAAGGCTGAGGACCGGTGTCCAGCTCAGGGCAAAGAGGAGAAAATCCATTAGATTGGTCGATTTATATCATAAAAAATTCCCCACACCACGCCAGGTTACACCGACTGCGGAGGCACGGGTGGCAAACAGGATTTCCATGTCTTATCTTTTTCGTTAACCGCCATTTCGAGGAGGAGTCCCCATGCGCAAGATGCACCCCGTCCTGTTCATCGCCATCTTTGCCCTGATGTTGCCCCTGGCCTGCGGCGCGGGCGGCGAGAAGAGCTCCACGCCCGCCAAGGCTGAGGGCCCCGCCAAACCCTACGCAGCCCAGGATTTTTCCAAGCTCAAGGGCATGAAGGGCTTTTCCGACCAGGCCCTGGAATTGCACTTTACCCTGTATCAGGGCTACGTCAAGAATACCAATACGCTGCTGGAGCAGTTGGCGCAGTTGGCCAAAGAGGGCAAAGCCAGTTCCCCGGCCTATGCCGAGCTCAAGCGCCGCTTCGGCTGGGAATGGAACGGCATGCGGCTGCATGAGCTCTATTTCGGCAACCTGGGCGGCAAAGAGCCCCTGAAAAAGGACAGCCCCCTCATGGCCAAGCTGGAAGCCGCGTTCGGCAGTTATGACGCCTGGCAGGCGGATTTCCAGGCCACCGGGGCCATGCGGGGCATCGGCTGGGTGGTGCTTTACCAGGACCCGGAGAGCGGCCGTCTGGTGAACGCCTGGATCAACGAGCATGATCTGGGACATTTAACCGGGGCCACGCCGCTGTTGATCATGGACGTCTTTGAGCACGCCTTCCTGCCCGACTACGGCTTGAAGCGCGCAGAATACATCAAGGCTTTCTTCAGCAATATCAACTGGCCGGCGGTGGAAGCCCGCCTGGGAAAATAGGCAAAAGGCGGCGCGGACGGGAGAGGACAGGGGCAGGGCGCCTGACCGCCCCGGCACAAGCCTCCCCTAACCATTCCCGCGAACCGCACGCAGGTAGTGGCCCGAAACGGAGTCAGGGAGAAGGCGCGGTTGCGCGTTTCGGCCTTCCCCCGCAAGATATCTCAAGACCTTCCTTAGCGGGCTGAAAGGGTAAATCGTATTGATTATATAGTTTATTAGTATATATTAAATAATTAGATACAAACGTTTCCCCCCTGGCGGCAGGGAGTTGGGCCAGAGTCCCCCACGGGGCTGATGGCGGGAGAAAGGATAAATTTTTTCCTGGCAATATTTTTTTATAATTTGTCCCAAGTCAAGGCACTGGTCCCAGGGCTGGCGCACATTAGAAAGAAAAGCCCCTAATGAAGGCAATGGCGAATCTCCTCAGAGGGGAAAGTGCTGAGCGACCATAACGCCGATGAGAAAAAACATCATGACAAGCCAACCTCACCTTTCCCAAACTGTTGCCGCCCCGGCGGCGCTCGTCCAGCCCGTGGGGATGTCGGTTGCTATGCAGGTGCAGGAAAGGAGCGGCACCAATCTGTTGCGTTGCCTGCAGTGCTGGTCCTGCGGCAACGGCTGCCCCTTTGTGGCATCCATGGACTACACCCCCAACCAGGTTCTGCGGCTGCTGCAATTCGGCCGGCTGGAGGAGGTTCTCGGCTGCCGCACCATCTGGATCTGCGTGAGCTGTCACACCTGTTCCAGCCAATGCCCCATGAACATTGATATCGCCGCGGTGATGGACGTGCTGCGCCTCATGGCCCTGGAGAAGGGCATAACGCCGGGCAAGCCCAACATCTGCGACTTCCATGAAGAGGTGCTCAAATCCCTGGAAAAATACGGCCGGGCCC
This sequence comes from uncultured Desulfobacterales bacterium, assembly GCA_964522695.1. Lineage (GTDB taxonomy): Bacteria > Desulfobacterota > Desulfobaccia > Desulfobaccales > 0-14-0-80-60-11 > VGSQ01. The sequence continues at coordinate 16,676 of CAZFWX010000054.1, read as the reverse complement.
ACAAGCTCAGTATCATGCTGGGCTACAAGCTGCGCACCGGCGGCTGGCTGCGCGACTGGGACCTGGGTCTCAAGATGCTGGCCCACCGGAAGCTGGAGCTCTGGCCCTCTAAGGTGAAAGCGGTGGAGGAAATCGCCGGCCTGATCAAGCGCTACCGGAGGCCTCAGACATGAACGGGCCGTCACAGAAAGATTTTTCCTATTTCCCGGGCTGCTCGCTGGCCACCACGGCCTCGGAGAGCAATCAATCCCTTCTGGAGAGCTCCCGGGTCCTGGGGCTGAATCTCACGGAGCTGGAAGACTGGAACTGCTGCGGCTCCGCGTCGGCCCCAACCGTGGGCAAGGAGCTGAGCCTGGCCATGGCGGCCCGGAACCTGTCCCTGGCCCCGCCGGGGCGGCCCTTGGTGGCCATGTGTCCCCGCTGCCTTCATTACTTGCGCGATGCCAGGAACCAGTTGCAGGACAAGGCTGACTTGCGCCGGGAATTGACAGAGCACTTCGGCCGTCCCCTGAACCTGGAGGTGGAAGTCATCCACTTCCTGGAACTGCTCGTGTCCCACGGCCTGGAGCGCCTGAAGGCCGAGGCCCGGCGCAGCCTGAAGGGCCTGAAATTCGTCCCCTATTACGGCTGCACCCTGTTCCGGCCGCCCCGGTTGCGGCGGGAACGCTATTTTCAGGGGGAGATGGAAGGCATTCTGTCCGCCCTGGGTGCGAAGTGCGTCAGCACCGCCCTGGCTTACCGCTGCTGCGGCTCGTTTCTGGCCGCCACCGATCCCCAGATCGTCTCGCCTCTCATCAATGAGATCATCAACAGCGCCGTGGCGTCAGGGGCTGACTGCCTCATCACCGCCTGCGCCATGTGCCAGCTGAACCTGGAGATGCGCGCCACCACTAAAACCCGGATACCCATTTTCCACTTCTCCGAAATCCTGGCCCTGGCCCTGGGCGCCCAGGATTACGAGAAGTGGTTCGGGCGCCATCTGGTTGATCCCCGCCCGGTGATCGAGAAACTGGCCCGGGCCGCCTGAGAGACGCCGGTTTGGCAAAGACGCAGAGAACCGCACAGGTGATTCTGATTTTGACATAAAGGCGAAAGCCGCAGGTGATTCATCCCCAACCGAGAGGAGGCGACATGAACAAGCTGGTCATCTTAGGCTCCGGGACCGGTGGCACCATCATGGCCACCAAGATGCGGCAAAAGCTGCCCGAGTCCAAATGGCAGATCACCGTCATTGATCAGGACTGGCAGCACCACTACCAGCCGGGCTGGCTCTTCATCCCCTTCGGCATTTACACCGCCAAGGACTGCGTCAAGCCCAAAACCAAGTTCATTCCCTCCGGGGTCAACCTGGTCCTGGACGAAATTCTGGGGGTGGATCCGGAGAAGAAACAGGTCAAGACCAAGCGGGAGACCTTCCCCTACGACTGGCTCATCATCGCCAGCGGCTGCCGCATCGTGCCTGCGGAGGTGGAAGGCCTGATGGAGGGCTGGGGCAAGGACATTCACAATTTTTACACCCAGGACGGAGCCGTGGCCCTGCATGACAAGCTCAAATATTTCGACAAGGGCCGCATCGTCATTAATATCGCCGAGCTTCCCTTCAAATGTCCCGTGGCGCCCCTGGAATTCGCTTTCATGTCCGACTGGTATATGGGCGTCAATGGCGTCCGGGACGACGTGGAGATCGAATTGGCCACCCCCCTGTCCGCGGCCTTCACCAAGCCTGTGGCCGCGGAAATCCTGGGCAATATCTGCAAAGAGAAAAATATCAAGGTGACCCCCAACTTCCAGATCGCCGAAGTCAATGCGGACAAAAAATATATCAAGTCTTTCGGCGGCGATGAGGTCCCCTACGATCTGTTGGTCTCCATTCCCCCCAATTTTGGGGCTCAGTTCATCATCGACAGCGGCATGGGCGACCCCATGGGGTATGTGGAGACGGACCACAACACCCTGAAGGCCAAGAAATTCGACAACATCTACGTCATCGGCGACGCCACCAACGTGCCCACCTCCAAAGCCGGGGCCTCGGCCCACTACGAAGCCGACGTCATTGCCGATAATCTCATGCGGGAGATCGACGGCAAACCGCCCCGGCCGGATTACGACGGTCACGCCACCTGAATTGTCGTGACCGGTTACGAGAAGGGGTCCCTTCTCGACTTTAATTACAAAATTGAGCCGCTGCCGGGCAAATTTCCTTTCCCGGGTCTTGGTCCCTTTGACCTTTTGGGCGTGAGTTTCGCCAACTACGTGGGCAAGATGATGTTCCGGTGGGTCTATTACAACCTCATGCTCAAAGGGAGCCACCTGCCCCTGGAGAGTCAGTTCATCCTGGCGGGCAAGGTGCGGGGCATCCTTTCGCCCGACATTGAAATGCCCCTGCGGGCCAGGAGAAGGCCATGAGCCCCGAAGAACAGATCCTGGAGCGGCTGGGCCAGATCGAAGCCAAGCTGGACCGGGTCCTGGCCCTGGAAGAACAGGTGAACGCCTTCAGCCAGTCCTGGGAGAGCTTGAGCGATATGGGGCGGGACCTGTCGCTGTTGACCAATCCCACCGTGAAACTCCTCATCGAGGAACTCTCCGAAGTGGAAACGGGCTTCCAGATTGAGGATGTTCTGTTCCTCATCAAACGCCTGCTCCTCAGTTTCCGGCACCTCGCCTGGTCCCTGGAGCAACTGGAAAATCTCATCGACTGGTGGGGCGACATGGAGCCCGTGCTGAAGCTGGCCGTACCCCATATGATCGATCTCTTGGACAACCTGGAGCAAAAGGGCATCTTCCGCATCAACCGCGCCGTCCTCAACATGTATGCCAAGATCGCCGAACACTACACGGCCGAGGATATCGAGGCCATGGGCGACGGCTTCGTGCGCATGCACGGCATTGTCAGGAAGCTGGCCGAGCCGGAGATGATCGACTTCCTGGAACGGTTCATCAACCTGCCGGCCAAAATAAAGCTGGACCAGGCCCAGCCCGTGGGGCCCGTGGGTCTCATGTTCCGCATGATGAACCAGGAATGCAGGGAGGGCCTGGGCGTGGCGCTGGAGATGACCAAAGCCTTAGGAAGGGTCAAAGCCGGGAACGGCTCTCAGTAAGAATCTGGGCAAGGGTCTCGCTGGGGGAGGACCGGGGAGAGCAGCTTCCCCGTCCTCCCCTTTATTTTTCTTCCCGAATATCTTCTTCCCATTGGGATGGGGGAGCCGTCTAAACTGGGGAATAACTGGCGCGGCCGGGAGGCATCCTGATAAAATCTTAAAAACCGCATTTAAAGGAAGATATGGTCCAGCAAATACGACTGCAGGCCTTCCTGGTCTTGCTCTGCCTGTTGGTAAGCGGCAGGGCCGCGGCGGAGGTCGTCACCCGGCTGCCGGCCACAGGCCAGGTGGCGGCCCTGACGTTCGACGCCTGCGAGACTTCCGCTCCCTCGCACTTTGACCAGAGGATTCTTGAGTTTCTGGTGGCCAAACAGATCCCCTGCACAATCTTTCTGAGCGGCAAGTTCATGAGGCGCAACGGCGAGGAGATCAAGCGCCTGGCGCGCCAATATCCATTTATCGAATTCGAAAATCATTCGCTGACGCACCACCAGCACATGGAGCGCCTGGCCCCGGAGCAGGTGCGCCGGGAGGTGATGGCCGCAGATGAAATGATCATAAGCCTCACGGGCAGAAAACCCCTCTTTTTCCGCTTCCCCGCCGGCAATTACGACGCCCGCGCCCTGGCCCAGGTGGAGTCCCTGGGCTACCGGGTAGTGCATTGGACCTTTCCCAGCGGCGACCCGGATAGGAAAATCACCAGCCAGAAGCTGGCCTCCTGGGTGCTGTCCCGCACCCGGCCAGGGAGCATCCTTATCTTTCACATCAACGGCCGGGGTTACCATACCGGCGAGGCCCTGCCCGGCATTGTCAGCGAACTGCGCCGCCAAGGCTACCGCTTCGTCCGGCTGGACGAGGCTCTGCCCCCGGCGCGTCCTTGAGGGCAGGAAAATTGAGGGGAGGGCTGGGGGAGCTGCGCTCCCCTCAGACTCCCCTCCCACCCCCATAATTTCAAATCAGAATAGCTAAAACTAGCCTGTCCGGCTCCCTCTATGGCATCAGGAGGCGCCGCAGCAAAATTTCGTCGAAGCCCGGTTTCACCAGGTCGTTGAGCACCCCCACTTCCCTAAAACCGTGGCGCGCATAGAAGCGCCGGGCCCGGTGGTTGAAGGCGCTCACCGCGGTCCACAGATTCCTGGCGCGTCCCCGGCAGGACTCCGTCAGCCAGATCATGATGGTCTCCCCCAGACCCTGGCCCTGGAAGCCCGGCCACAGGCCCAGGGTTTCCAGGTACGGCCCCAAAAGCCAGGGATGGCGCAGACACGCCAAACCGGCCAATGTTCCGTCTGTCTCCAGGGCAAATTTATAAAGACAGGGGTCAGGGCGCCGCAGGTGGGCCTCCAGATTTTCGGCACGGTATCCCAGGGTCAGCCAGGGGTCCATGGCCGCCAGGGCCGCGGCGGCCGCCCCAGCCTCCTCCAAGTCCAGGGGACGCAGCCGCACCCCCGGAGCCAAGTCCGCATGCTCAGGAAACAAGCCGCCGGACAATGCCATCATCTCTCCTTTATGCACCTGACCAATCCGGTCGCCCTAAAAGCTGCCGATGTGCCTTTATCTCAGAATCGACTCTGGATCCACCTGAGCCTCTCCCCGTGTCCGTTGTAAAAGATATCATGCAAAAGCAAAGACCGGCAGTCATACCGCCTCCCTTATCCGGTTCCCCGGGGAGCCGGAGACCTGACCATAACCCCCTGCCAAAAGGAGATATTTCCCTCCCTGACCACAAACCTCTTTTTTCCCTCCCCGGGTTTTGCTATATTTATTCATCAGTTCAGCGAAAAGGAGTGAGACCCATGGCCCGGGTCACCATTGAAGATTGCCTGGATAAGGTTCCCAACCGCTTCGCTCTGGTGCACATGACCGCCAAACGGGTGCGCCAGTTCTACAGAGGCGCTCCCACCCTGGTGAAGGGGGACAACAAAGAGATCGTCATGGCCTTGCGGGAGATCGCCGCCGGCAAGGTCATCTCCACCACGCCCCTGCCCGCTCTGCCGGAAAAATAAGGCCCCGCCGCCATGCCGGCCAACCTCCCGCCCCAGTATTTCGAAGTGGAAAAGAAATACCGGGACGCCAGGTCCGTGAGCGACAAAATCCGGTACCTGGAAGAGATGTTGGCCATCATGCCCAAGCACAAGGGCACCGACAAGCTCAAGGCGGACCTGCGCCGGCGCCTGGCCCAGCTCAGGGACATGGGCTCGGCCCGCAAAGGCCCGGGGCGCCGGGCCCCGGTGTACCTGGTGGAAAAGGAAGGCGCGGGCCAGGTGGCGCTCATAGGCCCGCCCAATACGGGCAAGTCGTCTTTGCTGGCCGCACTCAGCCAGGCCCAGCCTCTCATCGCCGATTATCCCTACACCACCCGCATCCCCTTGTCCGGGATGATGCGTTTTGAAAACGTTCAGGTGCAACTGGTGGACACCCCGCCCGTGGCCCAGGATATCATGGAACCGTGGTATCCCGACCTGTTGCGCCGGGCTGATGCCTGGGCCGTGGTTTTGGCCCCGCCACAGGATCCGGCGGTCCAATGGCAGGCTGTCCGGAAACTGTTGGCCGAAGTCCGCCTGGCTCTGCCCTCCCGGGCCAGCCCGGCGGCGGACCCGGGCCACTCCACCCGCCCCGCCCTTATCATTCTCAACAAAGCAGACCTGTTGGCGGACGCCGAGGAGTTGGCCCTGTACCTGGAGGAGGCGCAGGCGCTCCTGCCCTCCTGGGCCGTCTCCGCCCGGGACAGTCAAGGCCTGACTAAACTTAAATCCGCGCTCTTCCAACTCCTGGGCCTGGTCCGGGTTTACACCCGGGCGCCGGGCAAGGCCGCCAATTTCAGTTCCCCCTTCGTCATCCCCGCCCGGAGCACCGTCTCCGAACTGGCCCAGCGCATTCACCATGACCTGGGCCGGAAATTCAAGTTCGCCCGGGTCTGGGGGAAGAAGACCTTCGAGGGCCAGCGGGTGCCCCGGGATTATCTGCTGCACGAAGGCGACATCGTGGAATTTCACGTCTAAAAAAAGTGGCGGCCAAGCAGAGCTTGGCCGGTTAATAGCGTTCCCAAGCGGGAGATGGGGAACGGGCTGAGAAAGAGTCAGTGGTACCGGCGTCTCGCCGGTGATTCCCCGCGCAATGTGGCGTTACTCATCCCGGCAAAATGTCCGTCCCGTCCGGAGCGCCGTTCAGGACCGGCCCCCATTCCCAGTCCGACTGGTCGGGGCGGCTCCAGATTTCCAGGCTCCACCACCAGGAGGGGGGCTCAGGCCAGGCCTGGCCGAAGGCTTCCCCGAATTGCGCCAACGCGCCGGCCACATGAGAAAAGTTCTCCCGGCTGGCCGCGGCCTCCAGGCAGGCGTTGAGCAGGGAGGAAAACTGCCCCTGCCACGGACTGCTTTCCAGCAGGTTCTGGGCTTCCCGCCACTGGGGTTCGCTCTGCACGCCCGGCAGCTTCACCGTCACCCGCTCGACGAAGGTCCACTGGGGCCAGCCCAGGAGCGCCGCCAGCACCGCGGGGGACCCCCGGCCCAGGAGCAGAGGCGCCCAGGCCCCGCTAAGGGCCTCGCCCATCACCCGCCGCCATAAGCTGTAGCGGATGCGGGCCAGTTCAGGGTCCATGGTTTCTTTGAGGCCCGGCACCTGGCCGAAGGCGCTTTTGTCCTCCCAGGGTTCGGGGCGGAAGATGTCCGCCAGCCACTCGTTGCCCCGGTCCACCAGAGACAGCCGGGCGTCCTGTTCGGCCTGCATCTGCTCCAGTTGCCAGGCCATGGTCCAGGCTTCGGGAAACTCCGTGGCCTCCGGGGCCGGCGGCTCCGGCTCCCCCCGCAAGGCCCGCACCAGGTCATCAACCTCCTCCCGGGACTGGTGGAACTCCTGGAAAGCATGCCACTGGCGCGCCTCGCCCGGGGCATAGTGCTTGAGATCCGCCAGGGACCGGCGGGCCTCAGGCGGCAAGGGCAGGCCCTCATAGGGCGTACGCTCCGGCCACTGGTGCTTGACCCCCACTTTGAGATCGGGGAAGTAGAGAGGCAGCGTCCAAAATCCCGGTTGCCAGGGGAGGATCAAAGGGAAGGCGACGATGGACCAGGCTCCTGCCATGAACGGCTCCTGTATTTACTTACTTTTTAGCCTGGGCCGGCGGCTCCTCGGCGGGCCTGCTGCGGCGGTAGGCCCCGGTGGCTTTGTCCAGCTTGGCCACGGCCACATTGTAATTGAAGACGGTCAAGAGGTAGTCGCCCCGGGCGGCGCCGTACCGCTCAAAAGCCTGGAAGATGTCCTCCATCTTCCCCAGGCCGATGTCGAAATTGCTGAAGGCCGTCACCAGCCAGCGCCGGGCGTTGACATAGGCCTTTTCCATGCCCCGGGAGCCCTTGTAGCCTTCCTGCACCTTGCCGTAAGCCTGGGCCACCTCCACGGGAATGCCCATAAGGGCCGCTTTTTCGGTGTGCCGGAGCTGATCCAGTTCGGCCTGGGCCTGGCGGATCTTGGCCTTGGTGATGCCGAAGTCGAAGTGCCACTTCATGCCCGCCACCGGCATGCCGTAGGCCTGATTGAAGACGTCGTTGATGTAAGGGTCCCGGGTGGTCTCCCGGCCCGGCGCGCCGGCCAGGGCGCCGATGACCGCCAGGAAAAAGGTGGGGTATTGGTCGGCCCGGGCCGCGTCCACCAAAAGTTGCCGGGCTGCGAGCCCCTCTTTGAGCTGGGTGAACTCAGGCCGCAGCTCCAGGGCCAGGCGCACATAGTGGTCCAACTGGCCCGCAGGCGGCCCGGGATTGGGCAGTTCCTGGGGCACCTGGAATTCCTGGCCGGGGCCCATGCCGGTCAAGGCCTTCAAGGCCTGGTACGCCACCTTGGCCCCTTCCTCGGCTTCGGCCGCGAACTTCTCCACGCTGCCCTCGTACACCGCCAGCCGGTACTTGTCCGACTCATTGACGCTCGTGGAACCGATGGTCAAAAGCTTGTCCACCCGGCTGCGCGCGTCGCTCAGATAGATCCGGGCCTCTTTCACCGCTTCCCGGCCCTGCTGCGCCAGCACCAGGCCGTAAAAGGCTTCGGCCACCCGGAACATGACCTCGCCCCGCTTGGCTTCCACTGCGGCCTCCTTGACCTGGACGTTCTTGCCGGCCGCCTGCTCCCTCTTGCTCAGCTTGCCGAAACCGTAGAGAGGCTGAAAAATGCTGAAATCCAGGCGACCGAAGATATTGACCCCGTGCAGGCGGTTGCTGGGATAGGGGTATACAATCTGATTTTGCTGAATAATGGGGCGCTTGGCATTGGGCACTACACCGGTGATGATGGTGGAGTCGAATTGCGGGTAGTAGTAGCCCTGGACCTCCGCCTTCTGTTCCTTGGCCAGGGTCACTTCGCTCTGGCTGGCCTTGACCTCCGGGCTGAATTTTAACGCCATAGAGGTAAGCTGTTCCAAGGTGAGGACCGGGGCGCCGTTGGTGGCTGCGGCCGCTTCTCCCCCGAAAATGACCGCCATCCCGACAATGATTATCCCCAAGTATTGCAGCATCGTCTCTTCCCCCTTTCCGGTTTGCCGACAACGCCTGCCATCCTAAAGTGTCCATTCATTTTAACAAGGCGCGGTAAGATGTCTATCCCTTTTTCCCGCGGCGTCCGGCGCATCTGGGCCGGAAAGACTGGGCCCTGCGGTCCCATAAAATTATAATTTATGGTAAAGTAAAATTTGGCCGAAACATTGACGGTTGTCACGTAAATTGAATTTTCCAGGGGTTTAAATGACGCGCATCCTGGTCACCGGCGGAGCCGGTTTTATCGGTTCCCATGTCGCCGACGCCTTGATTGACAGGGGTTTCGAGGTGGCGGTGCTGGACAATCTCAGCAGCGGCCGCCGGGATTTCGTGCCCGAGGCCGCCCGCTTCCACCACCTGGACATCAAGGACGAAGCCGCCGCCCGTCTGATCCTGGACTGGCGTCCCCAGGTCATCATCCACCATGCCGCGCAGATGAGCGTGCAGGTGTCCGTGGCTCAGCCCACGCTGGACGCCCGGGAAAACATCCTGGGCTCGCTCAATCTCCTGGAGGCCGCGGCGCAGGCCGGAGTGGCCAAATTCATCTTCGCCTCCACCGGCGGGGCCATTTACGGCGACGAGGTGCCTCTGCCCGCGGTGGAAACCGCGCTGCCCCGTCCCGAATGCCCCTACGGCATCGCCAAGCTGGCCGTGGAGCACTACCTGCACTTTTTCCACCGGGAGCACGGCTTGGTGCCCGTGGTTTTGCGCTATGCCAATGTCTACGGCCCGCGCCAGAACGGCATGGGCGAAGCCGGGGTGGTGGCCATCTTCATCGAGAAATTCCTGGCCGGCCAACAGGGCGTCATCAACGGCGACGGCCTCCAGACCCGGGATTTCGTCTTTGTGGGCGACATCGTTGCGGCCAACCTCCTGGCCCTGGACCATCCCGAGGCAGGCATTTTCAATATCGGCACCGGCCGGGAGACGGACATCGTCACCATCTACCGCCACCTGCAGAACATCTTTGGCTCCCACAAAGGACCGGTGCACGGCCCCGCCAAGCCCGGGGAGCAGCGTCGCAGTTGCCTGGACGCCCGCCGGGCCGAGACGCGGCTGGGCTGGCGGCCCCAGGTCTCCCTGGAGGAGGGCCTGAGCCGCACCGTGGCGGCTTTCCGGACCCAGGGCGGCTGAACCCGGGACTTTCTCATACTTTCGGCTTTTATGGCGAAGGAAAAGCAGATAAAATTATATTTTTAATTATGTGCAAGGGGGGCAGGGCTCATTCTGCGGTGCCCTTCCCCCCGTACCAGTCCAGACAAGGGGGTCGGCCTCGCCATCATGGAACCCATGATTCAGGTTCAGGATCTCACCAAGTATTACGGCCCCACCCTGGCCATCAACCATCTGAATTTTGAGGTGGCCGCGGGGGAGATCGTCGGCTTTTTGGGTCCCAACGCCGCGGGTAAGACCACTACCCTGAAAATTCTGGCCGGGTATCTGGCGCCCACGGCGGGGACGGCCCGGGTGAACGGCTTCGACTGCGTCACCGAATCGTTGAAGGCCCGGGCTTCCTTGGGATACCTGCCGGAAAACGTGCCCCTCTATCCGGACCTCTCCGTTACCCAGTTCCTGCGTTTTGCCGCCGCGGCCAAGAAATTGGAGCCCAAGGCCGAAGCCGGGGAAATCGGCCGGGTGGTGGAGGCCTGCGGCCTGGAGGAGGTGCGGCAGACCCTCACCTCGTCGCTGTCCAAGGGGTACCGCCAGCGTCTGGGCCTGGCCCAGGCCTTGCTGGGCAGCCCGCCGCTGCTCATCCTGGATGAACCCACCATTGGCCTGGACCCTTCCCAGATCGTGGAGATCCGCCAGCTCATCAAAGACCTGGCCGGGGCCCACACTGTCATCTTAAGCAGCCATATCCTGCCGGAGGTGAGCCAGATCTGCCAGAGGGTCATCATCATCAACCACGGGCAGATCATCGCCAGCGATTCGCCCCAGAACCTCTCCCGCCAGATGAGCCGGGGCCGGCGCATCAGTCTCACCGTGGCCGGGCCGGGCGACGCCGTGGCCGCGGCCCTGGCCGGGGCGCCGGGCGTCCAGGAGGTCACGCACCAAGGCGAAGACCGCTACCTGGTGGAAACGGCCTCGGATCAGGAGGTGCGCCCCGCCCTGTCCCGCCTCCTGGTGGAAAAGGGCTGGGATCTCTTGGAGCTCAAGGCCCAGGAATTCACCCTGGAAGACGTCTTCCTCAACCTGGTCACCGAGGAAGACGAAACACAACCAGAAGCAGAAGGGGCATAAGGACCTATGGCCGGCGTCCTCGCCATCATCCGTAAAGAACTCGCCATCTACTTCGCCACCCCCATCTTCTACCTCACCGGCTTCTTTTTCCTGATCCTGGGTGGCTTTTTCTTCTATACCAGCGTGGCCTACTACAGCATGGTGAGCCTCACGGCTCTCCAGCAGCCCCAGTTCGGCGCCATGCTCAACCCCATGCAGATGGTCTTCCGGCCGCTGTTCAGCACCCTGGCCATCGTCTTCATCCTCATGGTGCCCCTCATCACCATGCGCCTGCTGGCCGAAGAGAAGCGCTCCGGCACTGCGGAACTGCTGTTCACCTATCCCCTGACCGACTGGGCGGTGATCCTGGGCAAGTTTCTGGCCAGTCTCCTGGTTTATCTCATCTTCCTGGCCTGCACTCTGGCCTATCCCCTGTTTTTCGTCACCTTGGGCAAGCTGGACTGGGGGCAGCTCTTCACCGGCTACCTGGGGCTCATCCTGTTGGGCGGCGCCTGCCTGTCCCTGGGGCTGTTCGCCTCCAGCCTCACGGAAAACCAGATCATCGCCGCCATGGCCGCGTTCGCCCTGTTGCTGCTGTTTTGGCTCATCGGCTGGCAGCAGGAGCTGGGCACCCCGGGCGCCCGTTTCTTTGTGGCCATTTCCCTGTTGGACCACTTCGAAAATCTCCTCAAGGGAGTTCTGGACACCCGGGACCTGGTCTATTTCTTTAGTTTCATCTTTTTCTTCCTCTTCCTCACCAAGAGGCAGTTGGAATCCCGGCGTTGGAGAGCCTGACGTGAGTGGGCGTGACACCGCAAAAAAACGCAAAATGATTTTCGGGGCCAGTTCCCTGGCCGCCGTGGCCCTGGTGCTGGGCATTCTCGTCTTCATCGGCCTCATTTCCCAGCATTTCTACCTGCGCTCTGACCTGACCCAGGAAAAGAGCCAGTCTCTATCGGCCATCACCAAGGCCCTGGTGGAGCAGGTGGCCAAGCCCCTGAGCATGACGGCCTTTTTTTCTCCGGGCCAGGGGGACCGTCAGAAGGCCCGGGACTTATTGCAGCTTTATGCCAGCGCCAACAAGAACATCAGCTTTACCCTGGTGGACCCGGACCGGGAGCCGGAAAAGGCCCGCACTGCCGGGTTCCGTTTCTCAGGCAATGTCCTTTTGGAGTATGAAGGCCGCCGCCAGATGGCCGATAGCGCCGATGAGGGAGCCATCAGCGAGGCCCTGCGCCGGGTGCTCAAGACGCAGCGCAAAACAGTGTATTTCCTCACCGGACACGGCGAACGGAGCCTGGAGGACAGCAAAAGCGCGGGCTTGCAGTTGGCCCGGAGGGCCTTGGCCAACGAAGGCTATGAGGTGTCTCCCCTGAACCTGCTTGAAAAAGGGGAGGTTCCCAAAGACGCCGACGTGCTGGTCATCGCCGCCCCCATGAAACCCCTGTTTCCCCAGGAGGTGGCCGCCCTGAAGCAGTACCTGCAGCAGGGCGGGCGACTGCTGGTGATGCTGGAGCCGTACCAGGACGGCGGCCTGAGAGAATTTTTGGCCGGCTACGGCATTGAATTGAATGACGGCATCATTCTCGACCAGAACCAGATCAGCCAGTCCCTGGGGGCCAGCGCGGTCATGCCCATGGCGGTCCAGTATGGGAAACATCGCATCACCCAGGATTTCACCAACGTCGTCACTCTCTACCCCATCGCCCGGCCCCTGTTCATCGCCAAGGACCTGAAAGGCTCCCCGCCTCTGGCCCTGGCCATGACCACCAACACCTCCTGGGAGAAGCTGGGCAAGAACTGGCAAAAGGACGGCAAGGCGGCCTTCGACCCGGCCACGGACAAAAAGGGACCTTTCAACCTGGCTCTCTTGGTGGAAGTCAAACCGGCCAAGCCCGCGCCGCCGCCCCCTTCCGGCAAGGATGCGGCCAAGCCCGGGGAGGAGAAGCAGGGCATCCTGATCGCCATGGGCGACGTGGATTTTGCGGCCAACGGCTATTTCAACCTCTCCATGAACGGCGACCTTTTCCTTAATTCCGTCAACTTCCTGGCCGCGGAGGAAAAGCAGATCGTCCTGCGCAAGGATGAAAACAAGCCCCAGCCCCTCATCATGAGCCGCCTGGCCACCTGGACCCTGCTGCTTACCTGCCTGGTGGTCATGCCCCTGATCATGCTGGCCGCGGGCATAAGCGCTTACTTTCGCCGGAGGGCCCGCCGGTGAGTCCCCGCCGTCTCGTCCCCCTTCTTCTCATTCTGGTGGCGCTGGCGGGGACCTACTTCCTGGCCAGCTGGTATATGGGGGCCGAACAACAGCGCCAGGCCGAGGCGAAGAAGCTTTTCTCCGTGCAGTCGGGGGATATCACCCTGCTGGTCCTGAAAAAGGGCCCCGAGGAAATCCGCCTCGCCAAAGAAGGCAATGACTGGCGCCTCACCAAACCCCTGGCCCAGCCGGCCGATCCCCTCACCGTCAATTCCCTGCTGGGCGCCCTGACGGCGTTGCAGCAGACCCGGGAGTTGGCGGAGGAAAAGGACCTGGCCCGCTTCGGCCTGGACAAGCCCGCCTTTATTCTGGAATTCACCGCCAAAGGCGCGGTCCACCGCCTGGTCTTCGGCTCCCGCACTCCCGGCGACCAGGGCTTTTACGTCCTCAAAGACCAGGCTCCCCAGGTGCTGATTGTCGCTGCGGCCGCCAAGGAAACCCTGGACCGGCCCTTGAAGGACCTGCGGGAGAAGACGCTGCTGGAATTCTCTCCGGATCAAGTAAAAGGACTGGCCCTGCGCCTGGGCGGCGTCAACCTTGAACTCAAGCGGACGAAACCGGGCGTGTGGCAGTGGGAGGGACGGGAAACCCTAAAAATCCGCACCGACCGGGTGGAATCCCTGCTCCGCACCCTGCAGCTGGCCCGGGCCCAGGACTTTGTGGACGAAGCCCCCAAAGACCTTAAGGCCTATGGTCTGGCCCCCAAGCCAGCCGGCGAAGTGGTGGTCACCCTGGAGAAAGGCCCGCAAACCCTTTTGCTCGGCGCCAGGCAAGGGAAGAGCACCTTCGCCCGCCGGGGCGCCGCCGGCCCCGTGGTGCTGGTAGAGCAAACCCTGGCGGACCGTCTGGAAAAGGCGGCCGCGACTCTCGAGGACCGCCGCCTCTGGTCCGGCGATATCGTCCAGGTGGCCAAAATTTCCTGGGGCCCGCCGGGGCAGCTCTTTCAGGCCCGCAAAGAAAAGGATGTCTGGCAGATCACCGGCCCCGGGAAAGAAAACCTGAAACAGCCCGCCGCCCGGCTGGAAGCGGCGCTCATCACCTTCCAGCGCCTGGAATACGTCAAGCTCCTGCCCGGCGCTCCCGCGCCGGAAAAACCGGCCTTTGTTCTGGAGCTGGCCGATGCCGCGGGCAAGGTGCTCCTGCGCCTGGAGGAAACCTCCCGGCCGGACAAGGACCGGGTTGAGGCGCGCCTCACCCAGGACGGCATGACCGGCGGGGCCCTCATCCCGGCCAGATCGTTTGAGCAGTGGCAACTGCTCATGCAGCAGCTTGGCGCTCCGGCCAAGTGAAATGACTTTTTTCGTCTTTGCATGCGGAGTTGTCTCGCCAAGGCGCAAAGACGCAAAGGAATGAGCGCATTGACACTCTTAAAGTCAGGTACACATGAAAATACTACTTACCAATGACGACGGCATCCATGCCCCGGGTTTAATGGCCCTCTACAAAGAGCTTTGTCTTCTAAATCAGGTGGACGTGGTGGCCCCCGAAAGCGAGCAGAGCGCGGTGGGGCACGCCATTAGCTTGAGCCACCCCCTGCGCGTCAAGAAAGTGTCTCTGGACGGCGGCCTGATCGGCTGGGCCGTCACCGGCACCCCGGCGGACTGCGTCAAGATCGCCATGGCCGAACTCCTGCCCCATACCCCGGACCTGGTGGTTTCCGGCATCAATCTGGGACCCAATGTGGGCATCAACGTGCTCTACTCCGGCACCGTCTCCGCGGCCACCGAAGCCGCCATCATGGGCGTGCGGGGGGTGGCGGTATCTCTGAATACCTACAAGGATGCCGATTTCCCGAGCGCCGCTCGCCTTTTCGCGGAACTCTTCCCCCGCCTCCAGGACTGGCCCGACTGGTCTGTCAACGTCTGCCTCAACGTCAACCTGCCGGCCCTGCCCCGGAAAAAGGTCCTGGGCATCAAGGTGGCCCGCCAGGACACCCATACCCTGGTGGAGCATTTCCAACGGCGGGTCGATCCCCGGGAGCATGTCTACTACTGGCTGGCCGGCATTAATGAACGCAACCACCCCGATCCGGAAACTGACTGCGGGGCGCTGCAGGCCGGCTACATTACCGTCACCCCCATCCATCCCGATCTGACCCATTACCCCAGTCTGGCCAGCCTCCTCACCTTCCCCTGGGATTAATGCCATGTCACAGCTGTATAGTGACGCAGACTTGCCAATCTGACATTCCAAAGCCAAAAAAAACCCGCCAACATGGCGGGTTTTGCATTTTCTTGGCGGTCAGCCTTACCAATCGGCGTCAAATATGGTGGTGAACCGGGAAACCCATTTCCTGGGCTGCTTCTCGGGGTTGGCCACGTATTCCTGACACTGGGCGATGTAATTCTTCACCTTGGCCTGCTGGGGATATTCGGGGTAATCCTGGGCCAGGGCCTGGAAGCGGTCCAGGGCCGAGGCGTAGCGCTTGGTGCGGAAGTAAAATTCGCCCACGTAAAATTCGTGCTCAGCCAGGTCATTGCGGCATTGGGCGATGTACTTCTGCGCCCGGGGGACATACTCCGATTCGGGGTATTTCTGGACCAGCCGGCGGAATTCCGTCATGGCCTTCTGGGTGAAGGTCTGGTCCCGGTCAATGGTGGAGCGCTGGCGGTAATAGCACATCCCCTGGCGGAAGACTGCGTAGGGCACCGCTCTATTGGAGGGGTGCAGCTTTTCAAATTCCTTGTAGGCGTCCAGGGCTTCGTCATACTTTTTCTTGTAGAAGTAGGCGTCCGCCACCTTGATCTGGGCCAGCAAGGCCTGGTCGCTGTAAGGATAACGGTCTTTCAGCTTGCCGAAAGTTTCGATGGCGTCGTCATACTTCTTCTTCTTGAGTTCCCTGATGCCTTCCTCCGCCATGACGTCAGGAGGCCGGTCTGGCTTCTCTTTGGCAAACCAGTTCCTCACCCTCTTGCCAACGCCGGTGCCGCCGCTGGTGGTGCTGGTGCTGCAGCCTCCCAGGCAGACGGTCAGCAGGAACACCAAGAGGAAAATCCCTGTCAGGCGCCGCATGCGACTATCCCTCCCGCACCTTCTCCAGGTACTTTTCCGCCATCAAGGCGGCCGTGGCCCCGTCACCCACCGCAGTGGCGATCTGCCACATGCTCTTGGCCCGCACGTCGCCCGCGGCGAAAACTCCCGGGATGCTGGTGGCCATTTCCAGATCGGTAAAAATGAAGCCCCATTCGTCCTTCTTGAGGACGTCACCGAGCCAGGCGGTATTGGGGGTGATACCGATGGCGATGAAGACGCCGGCCACCGGCAAGGTGCTTTTGGCGCCGCTCTTGACATCTTTCAAGGTCAGCGCTTCCA
Source organism: uncultured Desulfobacterales bacterium (assembly GCA_964522695.1). Lineage (GTDB taxonomy): Bacteria > Desulfobacterota > Desulfobaccia > Desulfobaccales > 0-14-0-80-60-11 > VGSQ01. Next base: position 270 of record CAZFWX010000054.1, on the reverse strand, counting down.
CGTACTGGCCGCCGGTGATCTGGTCCACCACCGAGTTCCAGTGCACCTGGATTTTGTCGTGGTGCAGCACCTGCTCCTGCAGGTAGCGGGCGCCCCGGAATTCATCCCGCCGGTGAATGAGATGAATCCTGCTGGCGAAGCGGCTCAAAAAGAGGGCCTCGGTGAGGGCCGTGTCGCCGCCGCCCACCATGGCGATCTCCTGGTCCCGGTACAATGCCCCGTCGCAGGTGGCGCAGAAGCTCACGCCCCGGCCGATGAATTCATCTTCTC
>CAZFWX010000053.1:0-20807 GCA_964522695.1 uncultured Desulfobacterales bacterium | reverse complement strand
ACCGGGTCCGTGAGGCTCTGGAAGGCGGGGCGGAATTCGCCCAGCACCCGCAGGCGGCCGTCGATGTCCAGGCCGTGTTCCCGGATAAGTTCTTCCAAAAGGTAGGCCAAAAAAGGTTGGGCCGTTTCCCAGGGCTCCTCAAAAAGCTCGGGGCCATGTTTGAAGACGTAGCTGTCGGGGTCCAGATTGTCGGGCAGCGGCAGGATGCGGACGGGCAGGGACTCCTGGGCGAACAACGGGAAGGCCCGGCGCATGGCTTTGCCCCCGGCGGCGTCGCCGTCGAAGACCAGGACCACCCGGGACACCTGGCTTTTGAGCAGGCGCACCTGCTCCCGGGTCAGCGCCGTGCCCAGCGTGGCCAAAACCGGCTCGATGCCGTGCACCCGCAGGGCCAAGAGATCCAGATACCCCTCCACCAGGATGGCCAGATCCAGGCGCCTTAAGGCCGGGGCCGCCTGGGGCAGGCCATACAAGGTGCGGCCCTTGGAATAAAGCGGGCTTTCCGGGGAATTGAGATACTTGGGTTCGCCCTCGCCGACGATGCGACCGCCAAAGGCGATGGGACGGCTCTGGCGGTCTAAGATGGGGAAGATGACCCGGTCCCGGAAACGGTCGTAGTGCCCGCCGCCGGAGCGAGGCACGATGAGGCCCATTTCCTGGGCCAATTCCGGGGATACGCCCCGGCTCCGCAAGTGCCGGGTCAGCGCATCCCATTCGGCCGGCGCGTAGCCCAGTTGGTAGGCTTCAATGATTTCGGGGGTGAGCCCCCGCTTGGCCAGGTAATCCCGGCCGGGCTTGCCGCCTTTGCCTTTTAAGGTATCCTGGTAAAATTCCGCGGCCAGGTTGAGCGCCTGGTAACCCGACTGGCGGCGGGAGGCCTGTTTGGCGCCCTCGGGGCCCAGCTCCTTGAGCGTCAGGGGAATGCCGTAGCGCCGGGCCAGATCGGTGACGGCCTCGGTGAAGGAGAGCTTGTGGTACTGCATGACGAAGGAGATGGCGTTGCCCCCCGCCTGGCAGCCGAAACAGTAAAAGATGCCCTTGTCCGGGGCCACTTTGAAGGAGGGTTTGCTGTCGGTGTGGAAGGGGCACAGGCCCCACAGGTCCCGGCCTTTGGATGTGAGCTTGACATACTGCCCCACCACGTCCTCGATGGAGGCGGCCTCTTTGATCTCCAGGAGCTTGTCCTCGGGGATGAACGGGGCCATCACATCTCCTGTCCGGGCCGGGGCCGGTGTGGGTTTATTGGTGCGTTTTGGTTATTTAGATATCTAGATGCAGCTTATAATTAATCAGTCGTCGCGCTCTCTATCCCTCGTTCCCAAGCTCCTGCTTGGGAACGCCGTTGCCCGCCAAGCTTCGCTTGGCAACTTTCTTCAATCTTTCAGATCTACTAATGTCACCCCCGGATTTGCGTCGCCGTGCACGGCCTTGACCAAGGCATGGTGCCTCAAATGCTCGCGCACGGCCTGCTTCAGGCGGCCCGTGCCCATGCCGTGAATGATATCAACCCGCTCCGCGCCCTGCAAGGTGGCCTGGTCGATGAGCCGGTCCACCAGGGGGAGCGCCTCTTCCACCCGCAGGCCCACCAGGTTGAGGCTGGGAGGCTGGGAGGGGGCTTTCACAAAAGTGATGCCGCCCACGGTGCGCCGTTTTTCGCCGGCTGCGCTCACGGCCGCCACTTCCTCGGGCGCGACTTTCAGCTTCACCTGGCGCACCTGCACGGTAAGGCGGCCGTCCCGGCCCGGTTTGGTGAGCACCTGTCCGGTGAGGTTCAGGGCCGGCAAAAAGACCTTCTGGCCCGGCTCCGGAAGGGGCGCGGCCTCTGGCGCCGCGGGCCTCACCGGGGTAAGCTGCTCCAACAGTTCGGCCTGGAGCTTCGAAAACTCCTGGCGCACCCGGCCCCAGGATTCCCGGCCGGTCTCGAGGCGCCGCAGGATGGCCTTAAATTCCGCCTCCGCGGCCTTGATCTTCGCCAACGCCTGGCCTTTAAACTCCCCGGCCAGGCGCTCCTGCGCCTCCAGAAATTCCCGGCGCTCCCGGGCCAGGGCTTCCTGCTCCCGCTGCAAGGCCGCCCGTTGTTCGGCCAGATCCGTTTCCCGGCGGGCCAGGTCCTCCTGGGCCGCGTCCACTTCGGCCACCAAGCGGAAGGCCCGCAATTCCGCCGCGTCCAGATACCCCTCGGCGGCCTCCAGAATCTCGGGAGAGAGGCCCAACTCCCGGGCGATGGTCAGGGCGTTGCTGGTGCCGGCCACGCCGTAAGCCAGGCGGTAGGTGGGCCGCCGGGTCTCGGGGTCGAAGACCACGGCCACATTTTCAAAGCCGGGCTCCCGCCGGGCGAAGTCCTTGAGCAGCGGCAAATGGGTGGTGGCCGCACCCCAGGCCCCCCGGCCATGGAAGGCCTTGAGCAGCGCCAACGCCAGGGCCCCGCCCTCGGTGGGGTCCGTGGCCGTGCCCAACTCGTCCAGGAGGATGAGGGTGCGCTCCGAAAGCTCCGTCAGCATGGCCAGATAGCGTTTCAGGTGCGCGGAAAAGGTGCTGACCCCCTGTTCCAGGTCCTGGGGGTCGCCGATGTCGGCAAAGATGTGGTCAAAGGGCGCAAAGCTGCTGCCTTCGGCCACGGGCACGGGGATGCCGCTTTGCACCATCAGGGTGAGCAGCCCCAGGGTCTTTAAGGCCACGGTCTTGCCGCCGGCGTTGGCCCCGGAGATGATGAGAAAACGGTGCTCGTCGTCGAGGCTAAGATCCACCGGCACCACGGGCGGGGCCTCGGAGTTGGCCTTGGCCCGGTGCACCAAAAGGGGGTGGCGGGCCTGGCGGAAGTCCACGCCGCCGTAGCTCCGCAAAATAGGCTCCCGGGCCCCAAACTCCCGGGCAAAGCGCATCTTGGCGGCGATGGCGTCCACTGCGGCCAGGGAGGCCAGATTTTCCCGGAGCAGGTCGGCCTGATGGCGCACCAGGTCGGTGAGGTGGCGCAGCACCGCCTCTTCCTCGCGCTTTTCCTGATTCGCCAAAAGATTCAGGGCGTTGTTGGACTCCACCAGGGCCAGCGGCTCCACGTAAATGGTGGCTTTGGTCTGTGAGGTGTCATGGATGATGCCGGCAATAACGCCCCGGTGGTCCGACTTCACCGGGATGACGTAGCGGCCGTGACGCTGGGTGATGATGGGATTCTGGATGGCGTCCTGGAAGCGGGGAGTGAAGTAATTCTGCTTGATCTGCCGCGAAAGGTTATCCCGGCCCTGGGCCAGTTCCCGGCGCACCTGGGCCAGGGCGGGCGAGGCCTGGTCCAGAATGAAATTGTGGGGGCTGACGGCCTGGCGGATGGCGTCCTTTAAACTGTCCAGGGGATGGAGGCGGGCAACCAGGCGGGCCAGGGCCGCGGCCGCGGGATTGAGGCTGAGATACCGGCGCACTTCCGTGGCGGCGCCCAGGACCCAAAGGATGTCGTTCATGGCCTGGGCCGGCAGCAGGCTTCCCGGCACCGCGGCCTTGGCCAACCACCGGGAAAGATTGGGGAAATCGGCCAGAGGCAGATCTCCCTCCCGGTCGGCCAGATCATGCAGTTCTCTGATTTCCTGGAATTTTTCCTGAATGGCGGAAAAATCGGCAAGGGGGGACGCTTGGGCCAGAAATTCCCGGCCCAACTGCGACACGGCGTACTGCTCCACTACGCGTACCAGCCCTGGAAACTCCAAGGCAGCTTGAGTCGGCTCGCTCATGGAAGGGTTCGCCCCCGAGGACGTGCGCAGGAAAGCTTAGGCGCCCAAGCGGCGCTTGACGATCTCCTGGACAGCCTTGCCGTCGGCCCGGCCCCCCAGCCGGGTCATGGCAGTTTTCATCACCTTGCCCAGGTCTTTGGGACCGGCTGCCCCCACCTCGGCGATGACGGCGGCGATTTCCGTCTCCAGCTCTTCAGCGGTGAGCTGGGGCGGCAAAAAAGAGAGGAGGATTTTTATCTCCTCCTCTTCTTTCACGGCTAGGTCCGGGCGGCCGGCCTTCCGATATTCGGCGGCGGCCTCCCGGCGTTGTTTTCCCTGGCTGGCGATGACGGCCTGGAGTTCGGCTTCGGTCAGCGGCCTTTTCAGCTCCACCTCACGGTAGCGCACCGCGGCGCGCAGCATCCGCAAGGTGGAGACGGCCACCTCTTGTTTGCCTTTGAGGGCCTCCTTAAAGGCCGCGTCCAGGCTTTCAGCCAAGTTCATTATGAGCCCTCGAGCTTGCGCATCTTCTTCAAGGCCCGCTTCTTGGCCGCCAAAACTTTCTTTTTCCGTTTTATGCTGGGTTTCTCGTAATGCTCGCGTTTGCGGATTTCCGAAAGAATCCCAGCTTTTTCGCACTGTTTCTTAAAACGTTTAAGGGCGACCTCGAAGGGTTCGTTGGGTTTGACCCTGACGCCCGGCATTCATTTCCCCCCTCCCCTGGCCAATTGCACCACCCGCGTGTCCTTCCGGCATGCCTGTCCCCGGAAGCGATACGACGGCAAACTGTATTTTTGTATCATGTCACGCAACTCTGTCAACCTTTTTTATCAGAGTATGGTATTTATCCTGGAAGTGGGGGGGTCAGACTCCCGGCCTTTCACCCAAGACCCTTTCTCTTTCCATCTGGGTTAACAGGGCGGGGAGGAGCTGGCCGGCGGGGCCGGTTAGGACAAAGTCGCACACGGTGGCCAGATGACTGGGGACGGCGTTGATTTCCACCAGGATGGCGCCCCGCTCCTTGGCCCAGAGGCCGAAAGAAGCCGCGGGTTGCACCACCGCAGAGGTCCCCACGATCAGCATCATTCTGGTCCGCCCCAGAGCTTTATGGACCTGGGCCAGCAACTGGGAGTCCAGGGGTTCGCCGAACCACACCACGTTGGGCCTGAGCAGCCCCTGGCACTCCGGGCAGGAGGGAGGCAGGCTGGGCAGGGGCACCTGGTCATCGCGCCTGAACAAGCCGCAGTCCTGGCAACGGACTTCCCAGATGCTGCCGTGGATTTCCAGGACTTGGCGGGAGCCGGCCCGCTGGTGCAGGCCGTCCACGTTCTGGGTGATGAGGGTGAAATCGGGGATCCGGGCTTCCAGGTCCGCCAGGGCCAGATGGCCGGGATTGGGCTCAGCCTGGGCGATGAGTCCCCGCCGCCAGTCATACCACTCCCACACCAGCAGGGGGTCCTTGGCAAAGGCCGCAGGAGTGGCCAATTCCTCCGGGCGATGCTCCCGCCATAAACCCTTCGGCCCCCGGAAGGTGGGGATGCCGCTCTCCTGGGAGACGCCGGCGCCGGTCAGGACCACCAGGCGATCCACTAGGGTCAGGCGTCGCGCCACTTCCCGGAAGACGGCTTCCTGTTTCCGGCTCAGCAGATACATGTCGCCACCCCAACTCTGTTGAGAGACAGAAGGATATGCTGCCCGGCCCACCCTTGCCCTGACCGGAGAAAGAACTTAGAATGAGGTGAGGGCAAAAATTATTTTGGCGCCATTATATCAGAAGAGCCGCCGTTTTGGCCAGTTGCGAAAGAATTGCGGCCATTGAACCCTATTCATGCGAGAGGGGACAGCGTGAAGCCCAAGCCGGTCATGATTTTTGCGGTTCTGGCTCTGATTCTGGTCCTGGCGGCCTGCACCCAGGTGGTCAAGAATCCCAGAGCCCCGGGCGGGAATCAGGAGAAACGGACTCCTGCCCAGGTTCTGGAAGAAGCCCAGCAGGAACTGGCGATGTATGAGCAGCGGCTGCCCTCGGAAAAAGCCGAGCGGCTCACCCTGCTCACCCACACCAGCCGCCTGTGTTTCCTGGTGGGTGACTTGTGTTCCAAAGACAAGAAAGAACACTATTTCAACAAAGGGCGGACCTACGCCGAGATGCTGGTGGCCGAGCGGCCGGATTGGGTCGACGGCCACTACTGGCTGGCTTTAAACCTGTGCGGCCTGGCGGAAATCGGCCCGGCCCGCCGGGGTTTGGGCCTCTTGCCCCAGATCGCCCAGCTCCTGGAAAAGGCCCTGGCGGTCGACCCCACCTATGACCAGGGCGGCCCCCACCGGGTGCTGGGACGTATTTATTACGAGGCGCCGGCCTGGCCCATGTCCGTGGGGGACCCCAACAAGGCGCGCCAGCACTTGGAAGCCGCGGTGCGCATCGCCCCGGACAACAGCACCAACCACCTTTACCTGGCCGAGGCCCTGGAACGGCAGGGCAAAAAGGCCGAAGCCCGGCGGGAGCTGGAAACGGTGCTGCGCTCCCCCCGTCACGCCCTGGGCCCCCATGGATTGGAAGAGGATTACCAGGAGGCCAAACGCCTGCTGGGCTTCCCGGTGGACCCGCCCGCAGGAAAGCCAGCAGGCAAAGCTGAGAAAAAATGAGACCTGTCCGGCACACCTCTCAACCGGCATCCAGAGCTTTGTCTCCTCGTGGACGCCACCGGCTTTTTTTCCTTTTGCTGGCGCTGTGCTGCTTTGCCTCGGCCTGCGTCACCGTCAAGGTGAACCTCTTTGAAGAATCCAAGCCCCTGGAGGAGCAGGTGGTGTCCGGCAGCGGCCGGGACAAGGTCCTGCTCGTCAACGTCTCCGGCATGATCATGGACGGGTCCCGGGGTCTGCTGGACATCCTTTTGGGGGGCACCAGCCCGGCCCGGATCAAGGAGGAACTGGACAAGGCCGCCAAGGACGACCGGGTGAAAGCGGTGGTCCTGCGCATCAGTTCCCCGGGCGGCACGGTGAACGCCTCGGACATGATCCACCATGAAATCCTGGCCTTCAAACAGAAGCGGCAGGTGCCGGTGGTGGCCTGCTGCATGGGCCTGGCCGCCTCGGGCGGCTACTTCGCGGCCACGGCCGCAGACGTCATCGTGGCGCAGCCCACGGGTTTGGTGGGCTCCATCGGCGTGGTGGCCATGAAGCTGAACGTCAAGGGTCTGATGGATAAGGTGGGGGTGGATCAGGATGTGGTGAAAAGCGGGCCCTGGAAGGATTTCTGGTCACCCTTCAAGCCGGCAACGCCCGCGGAAAAGGCCATGATGCAGGAGATCATCGACGACTTCCACCGGCGCTTCGTGGAGACGGTGGTCACCGGCCGCCGCCTTTCCCGGGCGCAGGTGACCAAAGTGGCCGACGGCCGCATCTTCACCGCCACCCAGGCCCGGGATTTGGGACTGGTGGACCAGGTGGGCTATCTGGACGAGGCCCTGGCTCTGGCCAGGTCCCGGGCGGGCCTGGATGACGCCAAAGTGGTGATGTACCGCCGGCCCGACGGCTACCGGCCCACCATCTACTCCCTGATGTCGGACCTGCTGGCAGACCCCTCCCCCCGGTTCCTTTACCTCTGGTCCCCGGAAGGGGGGCTGTGAGAGAAGGGAGTCCGGGGGAGAGGGCCGGGGTCCTTTCCCCTCTTTCCCCCGCCTCTTCTTCCGTTATTTAATGCCGGCATGATAACTCTGCAGGGCCCGGACCTGGTTCTGCTGGCGGCGGGCCGCGGCGATGCCCCGGGCTGCGGCCAGGGCGCCGGCCAGGGTGGTGATATAGGGGATCTTGTACTTGATGGCCGCCTTGCGGATGTAGGAGTCATCAAACTTCCCCAATTTGCCCGCAGGCGTGTTGACCACCAGATGGATCTCCCGGTTCTTGATGATGTCCACGATGTTGGGCCGGCCTTCGTGCAATTTGAGCACGTGCTCCGCCGGGACCCCCTGCTCGGCCAGGAACTTGTGGGTCCCCTGGGTGGCCAGGATCTTGAAGCCCAACTGGTGGAATTGCCGGGCCACTTCCAGGACTGCGGGCCGGTCCGCTTCGGAGACGGTGGTGAGCACCGTGCCCTCCCGGGGCAGCACCTGCTGTGCGGCTTCCTGGGCCTTGTAGAAGGCCAATCCGAAGGAGCCGGCCATGCCCAGCACCTCACCGGTGGAGCGCATTTCCGGACCCAGCAGAGGGTCCACCTCGGGGAACATGTTGAAGGGGAAGACGGCTTCCTTGACGCCAAAGTGGGGGATGGACTTGTGGGACAGGTTCAGGTCGGCCAGCTTCTTGCCCAGCATGATCTGGGTGGCCAGCCGGGCCATGGGAATGTTGCAGACCTTGGAGACCAGGGGCACGGTGCGGGAGGCCCGGGGATTGGCTTCCAGCACGTACACCGTGTCGTTGGCGATGGCGTACTGGATGTTCATCAGGCCCACCACGTTCAGTTCGATGGCGATGCGCCGGGTGTATTCGTTGATGGTGTCCAGGTGCTTGGCCGGGATGCTGATGGGCGGAATGACGCAGGCGGAGTCGCCGGAGTGGACTCCCGCTAGTTCGATGTGCTCCATCACCGCGGGCACGAAGGCATCGGTGCCGTCGGCAATGGCATCGGCCTCGGCTTCGATGGCGTTCTCCAGGAACTTGTCGATGAGGATGGGCCGCTCCGGGCTCACTTCCACCGCCGCGGCCAGGTAGCGCTGCAGCATGTCTTCATCGTGCACCACCTCCATGGCCCGGCCGCCCAGCACGTAGGAGGGCCGCACCATGAGGGGATAGCCGATCTCCTGGGCGATGGTGAGGGCTTCCTCAATATTGCTGGCCATGCCGCTTTCCGGCTGGGGAATGCCCAGTTTGCGCATGGTGTGCCGGAAGCGGTCCCGGTCTTCAGCGAGATCAATGACGTCGGGGCTGGTGCCCAGAATCTTGACGCCCGCGGCGGCCAGTTCCTGGGCGATATTCAACGGCGTCTGGCCCCCGAACTGGACGATGACACCTTCGGGCTGCTCCTTTTCATAGATGCTGAGCACGTCTTCCACGGTGAGGGGCTCGAAATAGAGTTTATCCGACGTGTCGTAGTCCGTGGACACGGTTTCCGGGTTGCAGTTGACCATGATGGATTCCAGGCCCTCATCCCGGATGGCGAAGGCGGCGTGGACGCAGCAATAATCGAACTCGATGCCCTGGCCGATGCGGTTGGGGCCGCCGCCCAGCACCATGATCTTGCGCCGGGAGCTCACCTCCACCTGGTCCGGGGCATTGTACGTGGAGTAGTAGTACGCCGCATTCTCTACACCGCTCACCGGCACGGCCTCCCAGGCCTGCCGCAGGCCGACGCGGTAGCGCTGTTCCCGGATCTTCGTCTCCGGCGTCTTTAAAATCTGGGCCAGGTATTTGTCGGCAAAACCGTCCTTTTTGGCCCGGATCAGCAATTCATCCGGCAAATCACGCCCCTGGTAAGTCAGGATCTCCTCCTCCAGAGCCACCAGCTCCCGCATCTGTTCGATAAACCAGGCCTTGATATGGGTGCGCCGGTGCAGGGCTTCCACACTGGCCCCTTTCCGCAGGGCCTCGTACATGATGAACTGGCGTTCGCTGGAGGGCTCCCACAGCATTTCCATGAGCTCTTCCAGGCTCTTAGTATGGAAATCCCTGGCGAAGCCTAGGCCGTGGCGGCCGATCTCCAGAGACCGGATGGACTTTTGGAAGGCCTCCTTGTACGTTTTGCCCAGACTCATGGCCTCCCCCACGGCCTTCATCTGGGTGCCCAGCTTGTCCTCCGCGCCGGGGAATTTCTCGAAAGCCCAACGGGCGAACTTCACCACCACGTAGTCGCCCCAGGGCTCGTATTTCTCCAGGGTCCCCAGGCGCCAGTAGGGAATCTCGTCCATGGTGAGGCCGCCGGCCAGCAGCGACGACACAAAGGCGATGGGGAAGCCGGTGGCCTTGGAGGCCAGGGCCGAGGAACGGGAGGTGCGGGGGTTGATTTCGATGACCACCACCCGGCCGGTCTTGGGGTCGTGGGCGAACTGAATGTTGGTGCCGCCGATGACCTTGATGGCCTCGACGATGGCATAGGAATATTTTTGCAGGCGTTCCTGCAACTCCGGCGTAATGGTGAGCATGGGCGCGGTGCAGTAGGAGTCGCCGGTGTGCACGCCCATGGCGTCCACGTTTTCGATGAAACAGACGGTGATCATCTGATTCTTGGCGTCCCGCACCACCTCAAGTTCCAATTCCTCCCAGCCCAGGACGGACTCTTCCACCAGGATCTGGTTCACCATGCTGGCCGAGAGCCCCCGGGAGGCGATGGTGCGCAGCTCTTCCAGGTTGTAGACGTGGCCGCCGCCCCAGCCGCCCATGGTGTAGGCCGGCCGGATGACCAGGGGATAGCCCAGTTCCTCGGCGATGCGCTCGGCCTCCTCCACGCTCAGGGCGATGGCGCTTTTGGGCATCTCCAGCCCCAGGGCGTTCATGGTGTCCTTGAAGGCCTGGCGGTCTTCGCCCCGTTTGATGGCGTCCACTTCCACGCCGATGATTTGCACGCCGTACTGCTCCAGCACGCCGGCCTTGGCCAGGGCCGAGGAGAGATTGAGGCCCGATTGGCCGCCTAAATTGGGGAGCAGGGCGTCGGGACGTTCCTCTTTGATAATGGCCGTCATGTAATCCAGATTCAGGGGCTCAATATAGGTGACGTCGGCCATGCCGGGGTCGGTCATGATGGTGGCCGGGTTGGAATTGACCAGGCAAATCTTATAACCCAGCTGTCTCAGGGCCTTACAGGCCTGGGTGCCGGAGTAGTCGAATTCACAGGCCTGGCCGATAATAATGGGGCCCGAGCCGATTATCATAACCTTGTTGAGATCTTCCCGTTTGGGCATGGACATCCTCCTGGAGGGGGCGGGGAATAGGCGGAACTAAGCGGGCGGCAAGCCTGGGGAGGAATATAGCAAGGGGAACCGGGGTGTCAACAAAAGATTAAGTTTAGCTAATTTTTGACAATAATATTAATTAAACCAGCGGCAGGCGGGCCTTGATAAGGAGATGAATCGCCTGAGGTTGAAGAGGGCTGACAGGTGAGGTTTTAAGGCAATGGGCCTAAGCCCCCTCCCCCTGGTGGGAGGGGGCGATGCAGGCCCGTTTACGACAGGCCCAGCCTCTAGCGCCGGCGCCAGGCCTCCCAATTGGGCCTGCCCTGGGCATCCCGCAGGCTGAGCACATAATCCCCTTTGGTGAGTTCATAGGCGATTACCCGCAGCTTCCCATCTTTTTCCGACTCACACATACCTTTGACCCGCACTTCCTCGCCGGGGGTGATTTCAAACTCCTGGCGCTCCAGATACCAGACTGGCCCCAGATGGACGTGCACCCGCCCCCGGGTCTTGGTGTCCAGGACCACGGCCATGCCGGGCTGCATGGCGTCTGACAGAGTTTCGGAGAGCACCTGCACCACCTTGCCGGCCTCGTCAAAGGGCTTGCACATGGCCGTCACCGGACACGCATAGGGCGTATAGGGACAGGGCCGGAAACCCTGGCCCCGGCCCTGGCTGAAGGCCGGGCCGGTGAGCGTCCAGGACCAAATCATCAAGCTTAAGATGCCTATCCCCACCATATGCCAACGTTTCATCTGGCGGTCCTCCTCTATCCTTTAGAAAGCATACACCATGGACAACAGCGGCGTCACCGCGGCGTCGCCGTTTTTGCCGATGAGGTCCACGTTCACCCCCAGGGCCAGGGAGAACTTTTCCGTGGCCATGTACTCGATCCCCGGGGAAACGGAGAGCAGGGCCGCCGGCGGCACATTGGACTTGTGGCCGAACAGGCGCCCGGCATCCCAGAAACTGGTCAATTCCAGGAGAGCCACCCATTTTTTGTTTCTGGGAAAGGGATATTCCGCGGCCAGGTTCACTGTGACGAAGTCCCGGGGATATGCTCTCACGCCGTCCTGCGTGAAGGCCGTGCCCATGGAGTACCAGAAGTTGCCGTAAAGTACAAACGGCTTCACGTATTTGGAGACATTGAGCCCCGTAGTAAAAACATAAGCACCGCCGCCGATGGCGTCCACCCCCAGGCGGCCGGGATTTAAGCGCCGGAAGTGGCCGGTGGGGAAATCGGTGGAAAACAGGGCTGTCACCGTGGGCCGTGTCTCGGTCTCTTCCACCAGGCGGTACTTGAAGGTCAGGTTCACATCGCCCAGGCCGCTGAAACTGCTGGAACGCTCTCCCTGGGGGCCGGGGGGATCAACGCGGTTAGCCCAATTGTGGACAAAGGGGACCACCGTGAAGACCTCCAGGTTATTCCAGAGACCGTACGTGAACTTCCAGTCCATGCCGAAGGACCTGAAGTCGCCGCCCGCGGAGGCCCGCCGCCAGCTCTTGGTGAAACTGTTGGTGACGAAGCCCAGGCCGAAGGTAGGCTGAATGGCGAATTTCCCTTTGTCGATGGGCACCGCGGTGTCGGTGATGATGGGCCCGAAGGTGGCCGGGCACTCATTTTCCTTGGCTTCTTCTTTTTTCTCTGTCTCCTCCTTTTTCCCTTCCTCCTTATTTCCTTCTGCAGAGGGGGCCTTTCCTATTTCATTCGAGGGTGCTCCTTTTTGTGTGTCGCCAGGGCCGACGGCGGCTTGTGTTACCGACATGCCCAATCCCATCAGGAGCGTGAGGAATGAAAAGAGGACCATCAGCTTGCCAAGTTTCCCTAACATCAAACTTCTCCTTTCTAGTTTTTTGGCGTTATCGTCGTTTTGGGGTCCATTTCCTGCCAATTGGCATCAGGGCCAAAAAAAAACCATGAGTCCCCTGCCCTTCTGGGCGGTGGGCCTTCATGGCTTAGAAAATTGGCGATTTTGGCAAAGAAATTGCGGCGAAGGGCTTCAAGCCCCTCCAATTCACGTTGAATCATATTCATATCCGGTTTCGTTGTCAAAGGTTTTATGAAATGGGTTTCGACGCTCTTCCCGGTCCATCTTTGCAGATGTTCTTGATCAGGTCGCTTCAAAAAAAAATCCTTAAGTCGTATAGACTTAAGGATTGCACCCAGCTTCTTGATCCTTAATATGCGGCTCAGGCCCCCTATATCCGCGTAGAGGCTGAGGCCTTTATTCGGGCAGGTCTTCTGACTTCCGGGTCGTCCTACTTCCTGCGCCTTCCCATCTGCTTAAGCGAGACAGTGGCTGTTGCAGGTTTCGTATCCGGTCACAGCGGCGGGACCGCGCCGGTTTTTCACCGGCTTCCCTATTATGCCCTGTTTGGGCACCCGAATATTTTTAGAAAAGGATAAGTGAAGCGGTTACAACCCGTCAAGAGAAATTTCTCATTGCCGGAAAATTGTTATTCATGGCTCCCCCCCTTTAAGCTGGCTTCTGAAAATCCCTTGTAAACCACCGTAATTGGCAGTCATGTCCTTCACCAGCAATAGCAGAAATCAGCGGTTTGCCCCCTTGGGTTTACCGGGACAGGTATCGGCCCGGCACCCGGTGCAATACCCTTGTTTCTTCCAGAGGGAGCGGTAAAGCAGGTACAGTGCGCCCCCAACAATGCCTGCGGCCATCAGCAGATCAAACCAACTCATCCGTTAACCTCCCAGCCCCAAAACGCGGCCGCCCTGGTAGATGATCAGGGCCACCACCCAGGCCAGGACCATTTGGTAAGAAGAGGCCAGGGCGAACCACTTCCAGGAGCCGAACTCGTGCCGGAAGGCCGCGGCCACCACCATGCAGGGCATGTACAGGAGCACAAAGGCCATGAAGGCATAGGCGCTCAAGGGCGTGAACGCCCCCTGGATAACACCCTTTAAGGGTTTGGTTTTTTCCGTCTCCTCGGTGGAGAGCTTGGCCACGCCGAAAGAGGCGATGACATTTTCTCCCGCCTGCTTAGTCGCCGCGAGGAAGGACACCCCGATTTCCTGCAGGTCGGCCAGGAACGTGGAAGATTTCTGGTCATCTCCCTTTTCCTTCTTGGGAAGATAGATCTCTCCCATGGTGCCCACCACCACCTCCTTGGCGATGACGCCGGTGATGAGCGCGGACGCGGCCTGCCAGTTGCCGAAGCCCAGGGGCTGAAACACCGGGGCGATGACCGCGCCGGCTTTCCCCAGGTATGAATCCTGCTTTTTCTCCACTCCCCAGGGCAGGTTCAGCAGGAACCACACCAGGACGGACACGGCCAGGATGTAGGTGCCGGCCTTTATAAGGAAATGCTTCCCCTTTTCCCAGGTGTGGATGCACAGGCTTTTCAACGTGGGCATCCGGTATGGCGGCAACTCCATGATGAATAAAGGATTTTCCCCCCGGAAGAGGGTCTTTTTAAAGAGGATGCCCATCAGCATGGCCAGCAGGATACCCATGACATAGAGGGACCAGATGGCGGTGCCGGCGTTTGCAGGGAAGAAAGCCGCGGCGAAGAGCACGTACACCGGCAGCCGGGCCCCGCAGGACATGAGGGGAATGAGGAGCGCGGTCAGGATTTTGTCCCGGGGGTTTTCCAGGGTGCGGGTGGCGTACACCGCGGGCACGTTGCAGCCGAAGCCCAGGAGCATGGGGATGAAGGATTTGCCGTGCAGGCCCATGGCGTGCATGGCCCGGTCCATGACGAAGGCCGCCCGGGCCATGTAGCCGCTGCCTTCCAGAAAGGTGATGAAGAACATCATGGCGAAGATCACGGGGATGAAGACAATGACAAAGCCCACGCCGGCCAGCACCCCGTCAGTGGCCAGGGAGGCCATCCAGGCCGGGGCGTGCACCAGGTCCAGTAGAGCTTCCACCCACCTTTTCAGGGGACCGGTGACGAGACCATTCATCCAGTCGGCGAAGGGGTTGGAAACGTCAAAGGTGAGTTTGAACACCAGCCACATGGCGGCCAGGAAAATGGGGATGCCAAAGAACCGGTGCAGCATCACCCGGTCGATTTTTTCCGTCAGTTCCCGGCTGCTGGTCTCCGGCTTTTGCAGGGCCTCCCGGGTGAGGCCCGCGGCCTGGGCATAGCGGACATCGGCCATGAGGCTTTCCATATCCTCTCCGTGGGCCTGCCTGAGGTGTTTGAAGGCCAGGGAAGTGAAGGCCCCGATATCCAGCCCCGTCTCCTGCCTTACCAGGCTGTCACCCTCCATGATTTTCAAAGCCAGCCAACGGGAAGGATATCTATCCAACAGCCCCGGAGAATTCCGGCGTATTTCCCCAGCCACCTCCCGGACGGCGGCATCCAGATCCTGACCATAGTTGAGGGGGCGGGGAGTGCCGCTGTCGGGAGCATCGCCCGCTGCCAGCACCGCCTCCCAAAGGGCCGGCAAGCCTTCCCCCCTGGTGGCCACGGTGGGCGCGACCTTGATCCCCAGGGTCTCTTCCATGACCGCGGTATTAATTTCCCAGCCTTTGCGCCGGGCTTCGTCATAGATGTTCAGGGCCATCACCACCGGGATGCCCAACTCCAGCAACTGCACCGTCAGATACAGGTTGCGCTCCAGGTTGGTGGCGTCCACCACGTTGATGATGACGTCCGGGCGTTCATGCACCAGGTAATCCCGGGCAATGACCTCTTCCTGGGAATAAGGGCTTAAACTGTAGGTGCCGGGCAGGTCCACCAGGCGCAGCCGGCGGCCTTCGCATTCCAGGAAGGCCTCCTTCTTTTCCACCGTCACTCCGGGCCAGTTGCCCACCTGGAGGCGGGTGCCCGCCAGGGCGTTGATGAGGGTGGACTTGCCGGAGTTGGGATTGCCGGCCACGGCCACGGTGAGGGTTTTGGCAGGCTCCGCCAAGGTCATTTTGAGGGCGGCCTGGGTTTTCATGGCCCCACCTCCACGTCGATGCCCGCAGCTTCGCTTTTCCTCAGCGAGAGCCGGTAATTTTTCACGGTAATCTCAAGGGGATCTCCCAGGGGCGCGATTTTTTCCATCTTAACTTCCTCCCCCGGCAACACCCCCATATCCAGCAGGCGGCGCTTCAGTGCGCCGACGGCGCCGATTTTTGTGATCCGGGCCCGTTGACCGGGCTTTAACCTGGCCAGATTCATTCACCCGTCCTCCTCACACTGACCTTCATGGCCACGCCCCTGCCCAAGGCGAGCCGGGATTCATCCACCCGCACCACCAAGGGGCCATGGCCTGGGTTATTCAGCATTTCCACAGTCTTACCCTCTCTTAAGCCCATGTCCGCCAAGCGGCACAGGCAGGCGCACTGGCAGCAACCATGGCTCTTTTCCCGGATCGCCACCACCTCGGCTTTTTCCCCCGAGGCCAAAAGTCCCAAAGGCATCATGATATACACCCTTAATATTTATGAGATTGAGACTAAGTCTCATGTTGATAACAAAAAAAATTGCCGGGTTTAACTTACTGTCCCCGACAAGAGGAGCAATAGCCGTAAATTTCCAGCTTGTGCCCGATGGTTTGAAAATTGTGAGCTTGCCCTAAGCGCCGCTCCGCGTCAATCACGGCCGGGTCGCAGATTTCAATGACCTGGCGGCAACCCAGGCAACGCATGTGGCAGTGATGGTCATGTCCATGCACGTGTTCATAATGCATGTGCCCATCTTCCACAAAGACCTCCTGCACCAGGCCGCTCTCCACCAGCAGGGCCAGGGTCCGGTAAACCGAGGCCCGGGAGATGCGCAGACTCCGCTGACGGAGGCGCATGATCAATTCCTCCACGTCGAAGTGGTCATGATGGGCAAAGACCTCTGCCAGGATCTCCTGCCTTTCCGGAGTAGATCGCAAGCCTTTTTGACTGAGAAATTTTTGAAAGGCTTCAGTCTCGGTTTCCATATGTAATTGAGACTCTATCGCATTAATTTTTTCCTGTCAAGGCGAAAACTCCCAACCACGATTTTTCAAACCCTTCCCCAGAAAAAAGGCCGCCCGAAGCACGGACGGCCGACTGGAGGTTGTGGGGTTATGGGAAAGATTCTGGCTGATTAAGTGGTTTTATTCAGGAGATTCCCCTGGGAATCGAAAATCTCGATGTCAACGATGCGGCCGCCATCCAGGCGGTGCGTGGCGCAGCTCAGTCACGGGTCGTAGCAGCGCACCGCCATTTCCACCCGGTTCAGGGCCTCCTCGGTGACGTGGCCCTTCTGGATGACGCTTTCCGCGGCCTGGCGGATGCTCATGTTCATGGGCGCCACGTTATGGGTGGTGCCCACGATGAGGTTGGCCCGGGTGATGAGGCCGTTTTTATCCGTGGAGTAGTCGTGGATGAGCGTCCCCCGGGGAGCCTCCACGCACCCCACGCCCCGGCCGGCCTTGGGTTCCACCGGATTGCGCACGTGGGGGTCGGTGATCTCCGGATCCTCCAGCAGTTCCACGACTTTTTCGCAGGCATACAAAAGCTCGATGAGCCGGGCCCAGTGGTAGAGCATGGTGGATTGGGCCGGACGTCCGAATTTGCTGCGGAATTCGGTGAGCTCGGCATCGGCCAGGGGCGTGCTGATTTTGTCGCAGACGTTCAGCCGGGCCAGGGTGTTCACCCGGTAGATGCCCTTGGGCGCGCCCAGCTCCATGGAGAAGCCCTCGCCCCAGGTGCGGGCGTAGGGGAACTTGGAGTAGGACCAGTCCTCCACGTGCTCGCCCAGGAAGTAAGAGTATTCCAGGTGGGAAAAATCCTGGTAGGAGCCGTCGGGTCTCATCAGCCGGAGCATTCCTTCAAAGAAATTGAGCGAGCCGTCTGTGGGGTCCACCGTGCCCAAAAAGCCCGTGGTGATCTCGCCCAGGCGCACGGTGGCGTCGTCCAGGTTGGCAAAGACGTTCTTCTTGGCCCAATCCACGCAGAACCTGGCGAATTCCAGCTGTTCCCGGCTCTTGGCCAGAAGTTCGTCCCGCTCGGCCCCGGTCATGGGCTTGGCAAAACCGCCGGGCACCACCACCACGGGGTGGATGACCTTGCCCGCGAATCTTTCGATCATCATCTGGCCGGCCTGGCGCATCTTCACCACCTGCGCGGCCAGCTCAGGCGCGCCCTGGATGATCCCCAAGACGTTGCGCACCGAGTAGTCGGCCCCGGGGCCCAGGACAAAGTCCGGCGCGGCCAGGAAGAAGAAGTGCAGGATCTTGTCGTTGATCTGGGCCATGTTCAGCATGAGCTCGCGGAGCTTCTTGCCGGCCGCGGGCACCTGGGCCCCGAAGCAGCCATCCACCGCCTTGTTGGAAGCGGTGTGGTGCATCCAGGGACAGATGCCGCAGATGCGGTTGACGATGCGGGGCACTTCTTCCGCAGGCCGCCCTTCGATGAACTTCTCGAAGCCCCGCAAGGCCATGACGTTCAGCCGGGTGTCGGCCACGTTGCCGTCGTCGTCCAACTGGATGGCGATGCGGGCGTGCCCCTCGATGCGGGTGATGGGCTGAATGTTGATGGTGCGCCTGCCGTTGCCGCCGTGGCTGAAGGCTGCGTCCACCTTGGTATCTATGGTCTGGGTCATATATCCCTCCCCTTACTGGCCCGCGGCCTTTTTCCGCTGCAGCCGCTGATGGGCTCCAGAAAACGTGAGGAGCGTGGTGCGGTCGGCCAGGGAGTTGAAATCGATGCCATTGCTGGCCAGGGCGTTCAGATAGTCCAGCAGTTGATTGCCGTCAGGCTTCACCGGCCCGTAGCAGCCCTGGCAGGGGACCCGGGCCCGGATGCACTGGGGCGCTTCGCCGCTCAGGCCGGCGCAGCCGGCCCGGGTCACCGGCCCCATGCATTGAAAGCCCTGTTCCAGCAGGCAGTGCATCTGGCTGATGGGCTGGGCTGGGTCGTAATGGGCGTTGTGGGTGAAGCGCTGCATTTTTTTCAGCTTGCCCTTGCCCTCCCGGAGGGTGGGACAGGTGTCGCACACGCTTTTGGTGGGCAGATGGGGCTCCCGGCCTTCCAGGAGCGCCACAATGGCCTCGGCGATCAAGTCCGGGTGCGGCGGGCAGCCCTGGAGATAAATATCCACCTTGATCTTCTCGTCCAGCGAAAAGGTGCGCGGCAGCAAGGGCGGCAGCACCGCGTCGGCCGGATCGGGGTGGGGGTCGGTGGTTTCGCTGGTGCGGTAGTAGCGCTCCATGAGGTCCTGCGGTTCATAGAGGTTGATGAGCGCCGGGATGCCCCCGTGGGTGGCGCAGGTCCCCAGGGCGACGATGACGTCGCAGGCGGCCCGCATGGCCTGGGCCACTTCCAGGTGCTCCTGGGTGCGGATGCCGCCGCTGACAAGGCCCACCGTGGCCTTGGGGATGTCCAGATGGTGCAGGTCGCCGTCGCCCTTCTGACCGAAGTATTTATGATCCATGAGCACCGGGATGTGGACGAACTCAAGCTGAGGCAGGACGGTCAGCAGCGTCTCGCCCAGGTTGAGGATGGCCACCTCGCACCCGGAGCAGGAATTGAGCCATTCTGAAGCTACCTTGACTGGCATGGTCACCCTCCTATCCCATCACCCGGACGGCCCGGCGCTCCAACTCCTGGTGCCGGAAGGCGGCCCGTTCCTTCTTTCGGTTGGACCACTCCATAACCTTATTCAGGGCCTGATTGCCCATGGTGTGGCTGCCCATTTCCAGGTCCACCCCCCGGGCGTCGGCCATGACCGCCCGGCCCAGGGGTGAGCGGATGATGACCGTGGTCCAGCCCTCCGGCGCGCCGATGCCCCCGAAGGAGAGGTCCGCGAATTCGGCGGCGTAGTCATCGCAATACTGGCAGGCGTAGCGCTTCATGAACTGCAGCTGCTCCAGGGGGATGTGCCGCACCTCGCCGGATTTCAGGTGGACGAACAGATCTTCTTTGACATTGACCTTGCGCACGTCCTCCCAGTTGAAGCCGCCGATCTCCGAAAGGCGCTGGCGCTGCTCTTCGCCGAAGTGGAAGTTGCCGGTGCAGAAGAGCCCCAGGTGGTATTTGATGGTGCCCGAAGGCACGACGCCCAAGGCTTCCATGCGCCGCAGGGTGTTGATCTGGCAGGGCGTGCCCACGAAGGCCACCCGGTTCAGGCGCTTTTTGGCCACTTCACCCAGTTCCATGATGGAGGGCGAAAAGGTGGACGACAGGCTGGAATAGACCTTGGAGAAGTGAGTCATGCCGTGCATGGTGTCGAAGTGGAAGCCCGCGGCCTCCATGATCTCATCCCGGGTGATGGCCAGCCAGGGAATGCGGCGCATCTCCCCCACCCGCCGGCTGACGATGGCGCCGTCAATGCGGCCGATATCCAGAAGGTGCAGCAGCAGTGCGGTGACCACGCCGCCATCGGTGCCCCGGGCCAGGACCTCCGGGTTCGCCGCCCGGGCCACGGCGGTATTGAGGATGCGGCCCATGGGCGCGCTCCAGGAGACCATGCGCCGGGTTTCTTCATCCAGTTCATGGATTTCCGGGCAGATGGAGTAGCACAGCCCGCATTCGATGCATTTTTCCAGGTCCTTGTAACGGGGCCGGCCGTTTTCGTCCAATTCCAGGGCGCCGTAATTGATGGCGGTGCAGAAGGTCACGCAGCCGCCGCAGTGGTGGCAGAGACCCGGTTTCTGCACTTCCTGCACCAGGTGAAAAAAGGTCTTCATCGCGCCTCCCCCTTTACCCGGCCGCCAGGTCCGCCTCGGACTTCTGCGGGCGGAGCGGATTGGGACCCAGGGCCTTGATTTGGGCGACAAATTGCGTCACCGCCTCGGCAAACTGGGGCGCCTCGGCCGAGGACACCCATTTGAGGGCGTAGCGCTCGGGATCAATGTTCAGGGTTTCTAAAACCAGCCGGGTGGCTTCGGTGCGGGACTGAGCTTTGTGATTACCTTCCAGGTAATGACAGTCGCCCAGGTGTCACCCCATGACCAGGACGCCGTCCACCCCCCGGGACAGGGCATCCACCACCAGGTTGGGATGGACCATGCCCGAACAATTCACCCGGATCACCCGCAGGTTCGGCGGATACTGCAACCGGGAGACGCCAGCCAGGTCGGCCCCGGCATAGGCGCACCAGTTGCAGAGAAACCCCAACACAACCGGCTCAAAGGAATCTTCCATGTCGTCAATCTCCTTGGTCGGGTTTGTGGGTGGAGGGCCAGGGGGGTGACCCCCCTGCCCTCCCCCCACACCCCCCACCCAACCCGCTTACAATAAAACGTTAAGGGGTTGGGGGAGGGAGTTTGAGGGAGGGGGCAGGGGTCGGTGACACC
>CAZFWX010000052.1:16626-21932 GCA_964522695.1 uncultured Desulfobacterales bacterium | reverse complement strand
ATCAGTTCTTTTTATCAATATGCAGTGGCGCTGCCGGCTTAGGGGCCAAGGAGATGAACCGGGGCAGCACCGGGATCAGCAGGCGGGCAAATGTGGTCAGGCGTTCCCGGGCTGCCTTCACATCTTGCCCGGTGGGAGTAACCAGGCGTACCAGAACGCCATCCGCTCGGCGGTTAATGAGCCGGTCATAGCCCATCAGAAATTTACCCAAGTATTCGCTGGTCATCCAGCGGCCCCGTTGAATGAACCAGTAGTAGACCAACTGACGCTCTCCAAGATATTCCATCAGCAGGGAATTAACGGGGCTACCCGGGGCTACCTCCGTTATCCCGGATTCCAGTATCTGCCAGCCCCCTCCTTGCAAACAGGCAAAGGGAGAGTGAACGCCCATGGACTTTTGCTGGTTTTCATAATAGGCCATCCAGAGGGAAACGGAGGCGTTCGCCGGGTGGCGGAATTCCAGGCTGAGGTGGTCGTCGCACTTGAGAGTGTCAATGATCTTGGGGTCCACAAAGACATGCTGCCCCTTCCAGGGCCCCAAATCAAGGGGAAAGTTGGCCAGCGGCTGCTTGAGCGGTACTGCCGACACCTGGGAGAGACCCCAGACCAGGGGGCCGGCGACGACAATCAGGGCCAGCGCCGCCAGTAAATGGGGGAGGCGCGAGGGGACAGGGCCGGCAGCCGGAGGGGAATCAATGCGGACCGGTGCAGATTCGGGCCTGGGCCACAGGCGATTGAGCAACAGGTTCAGAAATCCCAGGCAGGCGAAACAAAAAACGAAGATGAGCCAGCCGGAAAACCCGTGCCAGAAGCCTTCCTGCATGGTGGGAAAGACCCCCATGCCCGCTACTCTTAAGGCATTGGCGATGATGGCGGCAGGAATAACCGCACTGACCAAAATGGCGGCTTTCCAGAAATGACGTTGGTAAAAATAACAGAAGATCACCCCCAGGGCTATCAGGGCCAGTATGTACCGCAGGCCGCTGCAGGCGGCCACCACCTGCAATTGCCGGACGCCCAAATCAATGACATTGCCGTAGCGGACAGCCGGGACCCCAAAGGTCTGGAGAAGCCAAGTTGCCAGTTGCGAGGACACCAATTGCAAAGGGATGGTGAGCTGTTTGATGATAAACCCCGGCAAAGGCAACATCAGGAACAGAAGAAGCAGGGGAAAGGCAAACAGACGGGCGACAGCCCACCCTCCTATGAGGATGAGGATGCCGGTGAGAACCACGATGAAGGAAATCCGAGGAATGAACAAATCTGCAGCTAATTCCCCGAAAATATAGAGGCAGAAACCCACAAATATAACGGCAAGACCCGTCCAAGAGGGTTGCCAGGCGTTGCGCCGGATTTCCGGAAGCTTGGTGTAGATTACATAGAGGCTCACCAGTGGAAGGAGGAACCCGTAAGAATAGTCTTCGCTTCCCGCCAACTGTGAGTACAATTTTGCCAGGACCGGCCAATAGAACCAGAAAAGTGCTGTTACAAGCGCACCGCCCAGAATTGCCTGAAACAAAAGCGGTGATCTGAGTTTGCTTTTCATAACCCTATTTTGTCCTGAATAATTTTAGCCAATTGGGACAGTTCAGACAAGCGCCATTTCCGCCAAAAATTCCTATCCGGGTAATCCTGGGGTCCTGGGGGGCCAGTAAGGCCCCAGCCGCTCCGCCTCATCAATCATGGTGTGAAATTTTATGATGCGAAAGGGCCGGGCGTCCTTGCCCGGGCGCTCCTGAATAAAAAACACCGGCCCCTATCCCACTGGGTTCAGAGTCATGCCAGGTCCTGGTCAGCCTATGGATCATTCCGTCTTTTGGCTGCAAGGGTGGCAGAGCAGGTGGATGTCGGTATCCCGGACGGTGGGGTGAACCCGGGACATGGTGCCCCGGCAGTGTTCGCAGACCAGGGGGTCAAGACGGCCGGTGAGGGGGTTCCAAATGACCCGGACCGAACGGGATAACCGGCGGAAATTGAGTTCCAGCAAGAGATGGACCACATCCACCAAAAAGCGCATGGCCGCAGCGGCCGAAATCGTCACCCGCACCTGGTATTTCTGCTCCAGGTCAGCGATCTTGCGAGCCAGTTCTTCCGGCAGGGCGGCGATCTTGGCCTGTCTCTCCCGACGCTGGGACTCGGTCAACAAGGGATGGGACAGCCCGGCCTCCATCTCCCTGGCCAGGGCCTGATAATACTCCCGGGTGTTCCGGACATCCCGGGCCAACCTTCGCTGCATGCCGGCGAGGAAACCTCTCAAGTCATGGGTCACGGCTACCCGGGCGCTTTCGAGGGCCCCGGACAGGGCGGTCTCCAGGTCCACCGGAAAATGGGGCGGCACCTGGCCGCCCGGGAAAAAGCTGGGGCTGCCAGCCTCCCAGGCCTCGGCCAGGCCCGGGATGACCGCGCCGCTGGCCTCATGGAGCCCCAGCGTCACCAGACCTTCCTTGCGCTCGTCACTCATGGCCACGTAATGGCAAACGAGCATCATGTAGGTGGCCCGGGCCTCCGCCCGGCTGCTCACCCGGACCCGGGCTCCGGGAAAGGCCAGGTCCCGGTCCAGAAGTTCCTCGAAACCCGCCTTTTTCAGATAAGGGACAGCCAAGCGGCCATATACCACGGGCACCTCCCGGCAGGCAAGACCCACCAGCCGGTCCAGGAGGGGGCTGCCGTAGAGAAGGGGCGCGGCCTCGGTGCCCAGGTGAATTTCCTCCGGCACCTCCAGGGTCTGGGCCAGGGCCGGAGGCATCAGGGCCAGCAGGCCTTCAGACACCGGCTCAATGAGGCCGCCATGACGTTCCAGCACCTGGGCGGCAAAGTTCAGGAGCTCGGGGTCGGCAAGAGGAGTCATACTCCGAAATCCTCCTGGAAAAGCTTGTCATCCAGCTCCTTGCTCTTCTCGTAGGCGCTCCGGGCTTCTTTGAGACGCCGGGC
Organism: uncultured Desulfobacterales bacterium; assembly: GCA_964522695.1. Classification (GTDB taxonomy): domain Bacteria; phylum Desulfobacterota; class Desulfobaccia; order Desulfobaccales; family 0-14-0-80-60-11; genus VGSQ01. Next base: position 19,001 of record CAZFWX010000052.1, on the reverse strand, counting down.
CAATGAGTCGAAGGCCTGGCGGCGGCTGGCGGCGTCGGGGTGCTGCACCCAGAGATCATACACCAGGTCGCCGAATTCCTCTTCGCCCTGGAGCCGCCCCAGAATCATGTCGATCTCCCCCACCACCAGCTCAAACATGTTGATCTTCTTGTCCAGGACCTCGAGGATATGGTCCTCGATGCTACCGGCGGCGCAGAAGTTATAGACCTGAACCTCCTTTTCCTGGCCGATGCGGTGCAGACGGCCAATGCGCTGCTCGATCTCCATGGGGTTCCAGGGAAGATCGAAGTTGAGCATCACGTGACAGAACTGCAGGTTATGGCCCTCGCCGCCGGTGCCGGTGGACAGGAGCACGGGACAGCCGTCCCGAAAGGCCATGAGGGCCGCCTGCTTCTGGGCGGGAGACAGGCCGCCGTGATAGACCACATGGGGAAGGCGGTGCGCCGTCAAAACTTGCTCGAGGTATTCGAGGGAGGCCAGGTAGTTGACGAACAGGAGCTTCTGGTCAGGGGAGGCCTGGAGGAGCTCCACCACCCTCTGCACCTTGGCGCTGTGGCGGATGGCCCGGCCCAGGTGGATCAGTTCGTCAAGGCGGCGGCCCAGACCGTCCCGGTGGCGCTCCTGCAGCCGGGTCAGCATCCCCAGGGCCGCGGCGGGGGAGGAGCCCGCAGCCTCCAGGAGCTTGCGCCAGGCCAGCTTGTCGCCCCCCCGGGTGTCAGGGCGGCTGGCCTGGGCGGTGACCAGCTGGCTGACGCCCTGGTAAAAGTCCTCTTCCGCCGGGGTGGGGGACAGGCGCACCGTCCGGGCGAAACGGGGCGGCAGCCTAAGTTGGGTGACGGAGCGGGTGTTCCGCACCATCACCTCTTTGAGGAGCTGCCGCAGCTTCTCCCGGTTTCGGGGGTCGGTGGGATTGCCCCGGGTGACGAATTCTCCCTTGAAGGCTTTCAGGGTCTTCAAATGGCCGGGGCGGAGCAGGGTCACCAGGTTATAGAGCTCCTCCAGGCTGTTTTGCACCGGCGTGGCGGTGAGGAGGAGCAGAAAGGTCTTTTGCAGGGCGTTGACCAGCTTCCAGTTCTGGGTGGCCCGGTTTTTCAGGTGGTGGGCTTCGTCCACCACCACCAGGTCGTAGGCCCGGGAGGTGACGGCGGCAAAATGCCGGGTGCTCCTGACGGTCTGGAGGGAGGCCAGGATGAAAGGCTCGGCCCAGAAACGGGCCGGGTCCTGCCGGAAAAGCTCGTCCTGGGTGGAGACAAAGGCCAGCCCGAATTTCCCCGCCAGCTCTTCCTGCCACTGCCGCACCAGGGAGCTGGGGGCCAGGATCAGGGCGGTCTTCACCAGACCCCGCAACAGGTATTCTTTGAGGATGAGGCCCGCTTCGATGGTTTTCCCGAGGCCCACCTCGTCGGCCAGGATGGCCCGCCCGCGGAAGCTTTTCATGACCTTGCGGGCCGTGTCTTCCTGGTGCCAGAGGGACCGCACATCCTGGAGGGTGGGGAGGCACAGGAGCTGATCGTAAGAGGTGCGAAACGACAGGCGGTAGGCCTGGAGGGCCAACTGCACCTCCTCCGGTTCGGAACGGCGTTGGCTGCGGATGGCTTCTATGAGCGGGCCGGGGTCCGTTTCGTATCTGACCTGTAATTCCGGCAGGGGTTCGGCCGGGGCGGCGGGTGGAGGAGCGGGGGTCACATCAACCGGCCATCTTGCAGAAGATTTGGCCTTCTGCGCCGGCGCCGGTTTCCGCCGGGAAGTCGGCTTGGGGAGGTGATGCTTGGATGCCGGTTTAGGAGGCGGTTCCGGGGGGGTCTGACGCCCGGAGCCTGGACGCCGGGGGGCCTGGGTTTCTTCCACACGGGGCCCGGCTGGCGGGGGCTCCGCCGGGGGGAGGGGCTGACTGGGGCTGGGGATTTTGGCCTTCCGGGACCGGGGGACTTTGGGGATAAGATCCACCGCCGGCGGCGGTGAGAGAGGACTCGCCGCTTTTTTGAGAGAGGAAGTCTTCTCCAACATCACCTGGGCGTACCGCAGGCCTTGTTGGGCCTCCTTGAGCCTGGCCTTGGAGAAACGCCCCTTGAGGCGGGGCTTCCCCAGGGCGGCGTCGTCCAGGAGGGCCTGCAGGACTGCTTCGGCCAGGGCGTAATCCTGTTGCGCCAGGGCCACCCGGCCCAACAGGAGATAACCCTCCCGGGCCACCAGGGTGCCGTCCCGATACATCTCCACCAAGAGTTGCAGTAAGGTCGCCTCATCCTGCAAAATCCCGGCGCACTCCAACGCCAGGAGCCGCAGACCCGCATCCCCCGGCTCCTGAGCCAAACCTTTCCGGGCCCAGCTCAAGGCCTTCTCAAACTCCGAGGCTAAGAACGCCAACTCAGCCAGAG
>CAZFWX010000052.1:11345-16526 GCA_964522695.1 uncultured Desulfobacterales bacterium | reverse complement strand
GGGCGGGACGTTCCTTTGGGGGTGCGGGCAGCTTGCCGGGAGGGATTTATGGGTTTGGCCGCAGCCGGGGGAGGAGGCTCTTCCACGTTAGGTTGGGAAAGCCCCAAGAAGATATCCAGGCCGAAGGCCGCGGCCTTGGCATAAAAAGGCTCCACCGCCTCGAGAAAGGGCGTCTGGCCCCGCCAGAAGGGGAACGTCCCCAGTTGTTTGGGCAAGGCCGCCAGGACTGCCGAGGGGCGCACCTCCCCCAAGAGGTCTTGGGGTACTTCCGCCCCGCCCCAAAAGGCGGCCGGATCTGCGGGCAGCTCCTCACCGGCAGGCTCAGGGACGCCCTGCCCCTCTTGCCCCGGCGCCCCGGACGGGGCCGGAGTAGAGTAACCCAGCATCTCAAAAAGTTCCTCCCGGCTCAAGCCCCGCAACTTGAAAAGCAAAAAGGGATCCCGGTCAAACTCCTCACCCAGCAGATAAAAGACCGCGGCCACGTGTTTGCAGGGGTTGGACCAGTCGGGGCAGGTGCAGTCGGTCGTCAAGTCATTTAACTTATAAGGGAAAAGGGACTGCTTGGCGCTGTGAAAGACCTCCTCCATATCCTCGGGCATCTCCCCGGCCAGGAGCTTGGCCATGGGAAGAAACCGCGCCGACAGGGCCTGGACGACCTGATGCCACTCCTCCCGGGACAGGGGCCGGAACCTGATCTGCACCTCATAGGGCCGGGAACGGCTGCCCTGGACCCGGGCCCGGACTTCGCCGGCGTCAATGGTAATGTCCATGACCTGGCCCCGCCGGGCATAGGCGCGGCCCCGGCTCAGTCGGGCGCCGATGTCAAAGCTCTCCAGCACCATCTGCCAGCGAAGGGCCCACCAACTGCTGCCGAAGGAGCCCCGCCGGGACTGGGCCTTGATACCCCCCTTCACCTCTTTGGGCGGTCTTGGCGTATAGGCAAAATAGCGCCACCAAGCCATATCACTCCCCCAAAGCCTCCTGGCGCAGGGCCAGGATGTCCTGCAACTGCTCAGTGGACAGCTCGGTGAGCCAGGCCTCGCCCGCGCCCACCACCTGCTCGGCCACCTCTTTTTTGCGCTCGATCATCTCGTCAATCTTCTCCTCCAAAGTGCCCACGCAGAGAAATTTATGCACCTGCACGTCCTTGGTCTGGCCGATGCGGAAGGCCCGGTCCGTGGCCTGGTTTTCCACCGCGGGGTTCCACCAGCGGTCAAAGTGGAAGACATGGTTGGCCCCCGTGAGGTTGAGCCCCGTGCCTCCGGCCTTGAGCGACAGGATGAACAGGGGCAGACGGCTGCCCGGGGTCTGGAAGCGCTCCACCATCTGCTGCCGCTGCTTTTGGGGCACGGCGCCGTGGAGAAAGAGCACTTCCCGGCCGAAGGTATCCTGCAGATGTCGCTGGAGGATCTTCCCCATCTCTGCAAATTGGGTGAAAATCAGGGCCCGGTCCTTGACCGCCAGGAGTTCTTCCACCATTTCGGTCAAGCGGGCCAATTTCCCCGAGCGTCCCGGGATGGGGGAATTGTCCCCCAGAAACTGGGCCGGATGGTTGCAGACCTGCTTGAGTTTGGCCAGGGTGGCCAGGATCACGCCTCTCCTCTGGATGCCGGCCGCCTCTTGCAAAGTCCGGGCGGTTTCCTCCACCACCGCGGCATAGAGGGAAGCCTGCTCCTTGGTGAGGTTGCAGAAGACCTTCATCTCGTTTTTCTCCGGCAGGTCGGCGATGACCGTGGGGTCGGTCTTGAGCCGGCGAAGGATGAAGGGCCCGGTCAGGCGCTTGAGGCGCTCAGTGGCCTCGGGGTCCCGGTTGGCCTGGATGGGAATGAAGAAGCGGCGCTTGAACTGGCTCTGGGAGCCCAAAAAACCGGGATTGAGGAACTCCAAAATGGACCACAGGTCGCCCACGTTATTTTCCACCGGGGTGCCGGTGAGGGCCAGGCGATAGCCGGCCGTAAGCCCCCGGGCCGCCTTGGCCTGCTTGGTCTCGGGATTTTTGATGTTTTGGGCCTCATCCAGCACCACTCCGGCCCACGGGATCTCTTTGAAAAGAGGAAAATCCCGGTGCAGGAGGGCATAACTGGAAATGACCAGGGCATATTTTTGCACCTGCCGGGCCAGGGACTTGCCCCGGGCTCTGTCGGCCCCGTGGTGCACCAGGACCGGCAGTTTCGGCGTGAAGCGGGCCGCCTCTTTGCGCCAGTTGCCCACCACCGAGGTGGGGCAGACCAACAGGACCGGCCCCGGATTATCCCTCTCCCGCTCCCGGGCGATCAGGGCCAGGGTCTGCACGGTCTTGCCCAGTCCCATGTCGTCGGCCAGGCAGGCCCCCAGGCCCCACTGCTTTAAAAACCCCAGCCAGGAATAGCCCCGCACCTGGTAGGGCCGCAACTCTCCCCGGAAGCCCTGAGGCGGCGGCAACTCCGTCAACGCGGCCTGGCCCTGCAGCTGCCCCAAAAGCTCGCCCACCCAGCCGTCGGCCGTGAGACCGCCAAACTCCAGGTCAGCCGGGGTTGCCACCCCGCCCAGGGCCATCTGCAGGACCTCCCGGACGGTGGCGCCGGTTTCGGCCTTTTTCCGCCAGAACTCCAAGGCGGCCTGCATCTCCTCGGCATTTACCTGCACCCATTGGCCTCGCACCTTGACCAGCGGCGCCTTCCGCTGCACCAGTTCTTTAAGTTCAGCTGGGGAAAGGGGCTGCTCGCCCAGGGCCAGGTGCCAGTCAAACTGGAGGAGCTGATCCAGATGCAGCCCGCCTGCCCCTCCCATCTTCGGGGACCTGACCTGGGCCCGGGCGGCCAGACGGACTTTGGCGCCCTGGCGGGTCCACCAGGCCGGCAGCATGACGCCGAAGCCGGCCTGTTCCAGTAACAAGGCCTTTTCGGTGAGGAAGGTAAAAGCGCCCTGGGCATCCACGGGGTGGCCCGCAGGCAGACCGGTCTTGAGGCTCGCCTCAATGGCCGGACACAGCCGGGCGCTCTGTCCCAGGGAGACCAGAAGATATTCCTGGGGGTTGAACCCGCCCTGCTGGAGAAAGGCCGCGGTGCGCTGGCCGGGACTCCAGGCATCCGGTGCGGGAATCAAGAGACTGGGGTCGTCCGCGGCCTGTAGAAGGTAGCGGACAAACCAGAATTCCCGTTCCGGGGCCTTTGACTCCTCCGCCGGTTCCTCCAGCCGGAAGCAAAGGCGATACGGGGCGGCGGCGGTCAGGGAAACGGGGCGCCGCCAGCGGTGAACCTGGCCGGCCAGCTGGGCCAACTCCTCAGCGGTCCCCCGCATCTGCCCGTCCGGGGTGTGCAGAGCGTGGAGCCACTGGTCATGGAGACTGTCAAACCCAGCAGCTTTTTTCGAAGGGCGGCCCCGCCTGCGGGGCTCCGGTTCTCCGGCGGTCAGTGCAGGCAGACGCACCAGCAGATCCACCATTTTGCCCAGGAAGCCGGCCAGGACCTCTGCCGCCGGGCGGTCCGGGGGCGCGCTGGCATCGGCAGATAAACTGCGGGCCACGGGAGGCAAGGCTTGAGCCAGCTGCGCGGCCGCGCCGGCGTCCAAGCCGGCCAGCACCGGTTCCCACCGGGCATAATAATGGCCGCCGATTTCTTTCAGGCCGGGGAGGAAGCGCTGCCGGGCCGCCAGCGCCCCGGCGAAACGCAGGGCCGTGCTCCAGAAAGCCAGGTCCTGGCCGATGAGGATGCCGGGCGCCAGGACCTCCCGCTGGACGCAGGCGCACAACAGGTCAATCTCCACCGGGGGAGGCAAGGAGACCGCGCTCACCTGCCAGGGGGAGAGCACCGTGGACAGGGCTGAGGCGGGAGTTTCGGCGATCAGCGGGCTGGAGGGCCAGGCGCGGCCCCGGTGGGTGGGCAGCCAGACGACCACGCTGCGGTTGTCCAGGGCAGCTGCTGGGAGTGGCCCCACCTCCGGGAAAACGTCGGCCAATTTGTCATGGCCCGCATCATAGGGCAGGGGCGGAGGCAAGGAGGCCTTCCTCCTGCCCCTCATGACGCGCTGGGTCTTTAAGGCTGGGGCTGGAGGGGTTTCCCCCCAGAACAGCAGGCGGTCATCATGAAAGCCGGCATGCAAGATGAGCATGAGTTGTCCATATATCAACGGTGCAAGGACAACATATCGCCAATGCCCAGGAGAAACAAGGCGGGAAGCCGACCAGACGCGGCAGGTGGCTCAATAATTCCGGCAGAAATCTGCGGGCGGAATTGAGCGAGAGAAAGGGAGGTAGTCTGCGCCCGTTGCCAGGTCATTGCAAGGCAATGCAGACAAACAGCACCGGGGTTGAAAGAATTTCGCTGGGGTGGGGGGTGACGTTGGGCGTAGCCTGGTCTTTTTGGTCCTTCTGAAAGACAGTGAGATGGCGCGCCCTGGCTCGCCGGGGCGTGGCAGACGTTTAACCTTGCAGGGGAGCCGCTACCTTTCTTGAGCCTTAACCAGATTCACTGATTACGCCGGCCGTGATGCTATTCTTGCTTTCTTGCCCTTGTTTTCGTATCTCGGCAATCTGCTGGTCGGAAAAACGGGACCGTTTCATCGAGAAAACTTTCCTGCTCAGATTGTCCTCTCAGGAAAATTTTTTCCCCATGAATTGGTCGAGTTTTCGGGGAGCAGACCACTGTTCGTCTTGCCTCTGAGACGTGTCCTGTGCCCGCCCTGCCCCCTATCATCTCCCCGTTTCATGCTCTAAAGGGAATCAGGAAAATCACTAAATAAATATTGTTTATACTATATGATCTAATATATTATTTTGAATAGAGGGAATATTACTCATGGGTGCTCTGCATATCCCGACTTTCGTCAAGAGTCTCAGGAAGCGGTTGGGGCTGACCCAGGAACAGTTCGCCCACGCCGTGGGGGTGACCTTCAGCACCGTTAATCAGTGGGAAAATGGCCGGCGGCGGCCACAGCCTTTCCTCCTGAAGCGTCTCCTGGAGATGGAGGCCGCCTCCGGGGCCGGTTCGGCCAGTCCCTTGACAAAGGGAGACGCCCAAGCCTTCAAGCGCAGGTGGCAAGTTGTCAACGCCGCTGAACGGGAAGAATTGGCCTCTGTGCCGATAACCCACAAATTCCGCCAGATAGAGGCGTTGATGGCGTCTGCAGGCAAGCTCGGTTGGACCGAGGCCCCGGGCGCAGAGGACGACCAGGTCCGGGAGCGGTGGGCCCGGCTGCGGCAGG
>CAZFWX010000052.1:0-11245 GCA_964522695.1 uncultured Desulfobacterales bacterium | reverse complement strand
CGCCGTGATGATGCCCTGGCTTTTGCCAAGGAAACCCGAGTCCTCCTCGTGCGTCATCAGAAAAGCGGGATTGATGTTGATCTTGTCTTGGGTTTACTGCCCTTTGAAACCGAGGCTGTAGCCCGCGCTACCTGGGAGGAGCTGGGCGGCGTCCCGGTGCCCCTGCCCCGGGCAGAGGACCTGATTATCATGAAGGCAGTGGCCCACCGTCCCCAGGATTTGGCAGACATTGAAGGCATAGTGGCGGCGCATCCCCAGCTGAACCGGCGTCGGGTGCGGCGCTGGGTGCGGGAGTTTGCCCAGGCTCTCGACATGCCCGCAATTTTAACAGACCTGGAAGCCTTGCTGTCCCGCCGCGACAAGCATGGATAAGGCCCCCGCACAATGCACGAGCCTTAAGAGGCAATCCCTAAAGTTTCAGGAAGAAAACCGGCTTGGTCACAGGTCAGGAAAAGGCAATGCGGTTGCCCCCGGCGCCAGGGGTTAAAAACTTCGCCAGAGCAGATGACGGAGCCGGGCGCGGCTTGGTCCGCAGGTCCCTTCTAAAAGACCTTGAACTGCCGTGCCATGACCGGCCAGGGCGTCGTAAGAAGGTTAACCTCGACACAAGACCAGGCCACAAGCCCAAGGGTAGCCATCCACCATGCCTTACTGTGTCTCTTGTTTGCAAACCTGCATTTGAAATGCAGATGAGCAAGTTCAAATTCATCATCCATCCCCATTCATTGCCCATTGATACAGGCGAAAATACCTCTGGCCGATGACTGGAGGAGGACGACTCTGAACAGAACGGAGAGGACGAACTTTTCCCCGGGCAGCAAAAATATGGGCCCTTCAAGGGAAAACTGCTGTGGTCAAAGAGGAGCGGGACGCTCTGCTCTTTTGGCAAAGGGCCAAGAGGTTGGCAATTCTTAAAAAATGAGAATTTCTCATGGAATGAGTCAGTCGAAAGATTTTCCACAATAAAAATAAGAAGATCACCTAACGGCTCCCCAGCCAAACCCTGAGGCGCCTTCAGAGTTTTCGGAAGGCCCCTTTCTCCTTTCCCTGATTTTTTCCTTCCCCTGATCAAGCCGGGCAGCAAACAACTTGGAAAATAATCAATACGTTACAGAAATCGGCCTACCTGTCCGGCCCTCCGCCTCACTTTCCCTGGCCCACATCTTGCCTTTTAGAGCTGCAACAATTTTAGTTCTGGGGATTCAAATCTTTAGTATCTCCCCGGGGAAATGAGCAACACCCAGGGGCTGGAGGATATCGTGGCGAAGAACGTCCGGGAAAAGAACTTGTATGGGCACACCACGGCAACGCTTTCTGATGACACAGGTGGCCTGAAGACGCTTTTCCCTTTTGAAAGTGTGAACCTCGCGCCTTTCATTGAAAATCACGTAACCACCCTACGGCTGTTGCTGCTCACCTATCCCTTTCTCAAATTTACGGACCAGACGCTCAAGGACATCAGCCTACCCGGCCATACCGACGGTCATCTCCTGTGGCTCGTCCAGGGATCGGCGAATTGATGAACCTTGGGTTTGCTGAGATTTGCTGTGTCCTAGGGAAAATGATTCAGGTTGCTAATGATCAGCCCCAACAATCGTGAGGACAAACAACGAGGCAGACTATGGCCATCCATATTATCATTGCCGACGACCACCAGATTGTCCGCCAGGGCTTAAAGGCCCTCATTGAGAAGGAGCCTGACATGGAGGTGGTGGCGGAGGCGGACTCGGGGCGCAAAACCGTGAACCTGGTCAGAGAGGTCAGCCCCAACGTGGTGATCATGGATGTCAACATGCCCGACATCAACGGCATCGAGGCCTCCCGCCAGATCCTTGCCGAGTTACCGGAAGTCAAGGTCATTGCCCTGTCCATGCACGCCGACTACCGCTTCGTCCGGGGTATGTTGAGTGCCGGCGCCCGCAGCTACCTGCTCAAGGAGTGCGCCTTCGAGGAATTGATTAAGGCCATCCGTCAGGTCATGGCCAATAAAACCCACCTGAGCCCCGGAGTGGCCAAATTTGTGGCTCAAGACCGCCCCTCCCGCTCGGATGACCCCCGCCAATTCGCCTTTGGCAGGCTCTCCGCCCGGGAGATAGTGGTGCTGCAGCTCATGGCCGAGGGCAAAAGTACCAGCCAGATTGCCGACCTGCTGTTTATCAGCGTCAAGACGGTGGAGACGCACCGCCAGCGCATTATGGAAAAAGTGGGCACCCGGAGCGTAGCCGAACTTACCAAGTACGCCATTCGGGCGGGCCTTAGTGCCCTGGAGGGTTGATTTATCAAAAATTTCCAAAAAAAATTATAGAGATGGCTTCGGCGATGACGTTTTCCTTTATCTGCGATAATCCGCCACCACCATAAACAGGATGCCTCAGGCGACACATCTGTTCGACATCATGCCGGGATGACGCATGGTCTTCATTCTTGCGGATGGCCATCTCCCCGGCGAAAGATTCAGGGGCTAACGCGCCCCAACGCCAGCCTGGGGATCTTCCCTGGTCTGAGGCGCGCCCGCCAGAGCCGCCACCACCTCCCTGGCCTCGCCCTCCAGGACCTCCCTGGCCTCGCTGACCTTGGGGTGGTGCGCCAGGGGCGCGGCTACCCGGGCCAGGCGGGAGAAATTCCCGAAGATCAGTTTTTGTAGCGGCAGCATATCCTGGCGGTAGCCCCATTCCACCGGCACGCTCAAAAACCGCTTGAAGGCCTGGGACAGCTGGGCAAAGAGACCCAGGGCCGTCTGCGTCAGATTGGTAAGATCGCCGCCCTCGAGACGCGGCAGAAGCTGAAGGAACCCGCGGATGGCCGGCTGGGGATAGACTTCTTCAAAGAACCGCAGCATCTGCTCATCCACGGCGTTCCGGATCTCGCACAGCTCCCCGCTCAGGCAGAGGTAGAGCACTTCGATGGCCTGGTGAAACTGCGGCAGCCCAAACTCCTGGGCCACCATCACCCCCAGGCGTTGATCTTCATGCCAGGCAGCCTGAAAGATATGGCGCCCCACTTCCTGCAGCATCACGTCCACCTTGTTCTGGGAAAAAATTTCCTCCGTCTTCTTCCTGAAGGGCGACAGGCGCAGGTGATACACCTCGTGCCCGGCCCGCATGAGCTTGACGAAACGCGGGTCGGCCAGGAGGTAGCCGGGGCTCACGTAGAGGTCATCCAGAACCAGGTCGTACTCTGACCTGTAGGCATGGCCTAAACGGCACAGGTAATAAACCGGCAGGCGGGTGTCCAACTGCCGCACCGCCAGGTGGAGGTTGAAGCCGCCCACATCGCCCAGCATATCGTTCAGGCCGGTTTGATTGGTCAAACTGACCCGATATTCCCGAAATTGGCCTTGGATCGCAATCTCCTGGTGCAAGGTTTCCGTTAGCCTCTTGAGATCCCCGATTTCCCCCCCGGCCGTCTCCAGTTCAACCCGGTTGGCGTCATAACTCCTGAGAAGCGCAACCAGAGGTTCCAGGTCCTTGGCCACATCGGCAACAGAGTGGCGATAGCCGTACCCGTAGGCTCTGCCGCCAAAGGAGGCCTCATCATCAAAATCAATTCCATGATGCCGATAATTCCATTTCTGGTAGGCCATGAAACCTCCGGTCATCCTCAACGCATGTCACTTTTTCACCACCCAGCGGCGGCGTTCTTTCAGGCAAGAAGCCACATAGGCGCCGATCTGGCCTGCCACTGCCGCCGGGTCGGCGAGCTGGTCCCTGGTGACCACCAGGACCTTGTCCAACAGCGCCTCAAAGCCGGTCTTGCCACTGACTCCCAAGCCCACCAGGGTGGTGTGGAATTTGCCGGAGAGATCCCGGTAGGCATTTTCAAAGAAGGCCCGAACCTCTTCTTGAGCGCTCAGTTCTGATTTGAAGCTCGTGCACCAGCAGCAATCGGTTAAGAGAATCAGGTAAATCATGCGGCCCCGGGCCAGGCGGCGGGCTTCCTCCAGCATGAAGGCCAGGGACAGGGCGTCGTGCTGATGCCCGGTTCCAAAGGGAGGGAGAGACACCAGCCCCCGGGAGGCTTCCTTGCGGGTCAAAGCCGGGGTCTTGTGGGGATGATAGAGCCATTGGACCAGAGCTCCTCCCACCCCCGGACGCACATTGCCGGTGTGATACAGCCCGGCCATCACCTGGATCTCGCTTTTTATCGTGGACTCGAGCCAGGCCGCGGTCAAGAACTTCAACATTTGCATCTGCTCACGGTTCAGGGAGCCCGAGCCGTCGCAGACTATCAGCACCACCGGTTTGCCCCGGGGGTCGGCCTTCTCCCGGATGCGGTAGCGCCGGAAGATAACCTGCGAGTACCCCGCCGCCGCCAGACGGCTGCCATCCAGGGAGCCGCTGGTCTGCAAGCGGTTGGTCACCGGTATCTGCTCGACGTTGGGATAAAGGTTCTTTTTCAAATTCTGCGCAATGGGCTCACTTTGCTGTAAGAGATCGGCGTAGGCCGTCTCATTGAAAGACAGTTCCAGGGGACGGTCAAAGATTTCCCCGGCCACTTCATCTTTGCCTAAATCCATAGTGACCATGTGGCCTTCCACCGGATTGCCCTGGATGGGACTCTCGCAGAAACTGCGATTTTTCAGCATCTGTTCCAGCACGTCAGAGCGGATATCCTGGTAGGTCTGCGGCTGGCCACCTGCTTTGTTGATGGCGTTGGCAAATTCGTTGATAAGCTGCGTATAGGGATCGTTTTCCGCCGCTTTGTCACCATTATTGCCGCCGACCAGGGACTTGACGGCCTGTTCCACGTTAGCCGGATCAAAGAGCCTGGGCATATGAGGGCCGCTCAAAGGGGCAAACCGCCCGGTGGGTTGTCTTCTATCCCCTTCCTTTCTGAAACGGTAGCCTCCTTCGCCTGGCTCAGATGGGGTAGGCTCCGTCTCCGGAGATTCGTCCGGCTCCGGCAAATAGGGAACCAGGGCCAGGCACACAGCCCTGACCCAATCGACGCCCAAATACACCAGACGGTGCGGCGGCGTTTGGGATAATTTATCGAAGTACGGGTTGCATGTCCGGGTCAGGTCCCCCAGCATCTGCCGGGTGAGAGGATGAAGCTCCTGATCCCGCCAATCGGGCAAGACGTCACCGTAAAGAATGACCGCATGCAGAATCTCGGGCACCGTTTGAAATCCGGTGCTTTGCTGGGACGCGGAAAACAGGCGGTACATCTCCACCGACGCCCCAAGAGGATAACGGGACAGGTCCTCCAACAATATCCGGGCCTGGACCTGTTCGGCGATGATTTTTGCCAGCTCCGCATAGCTTTTCGCATCAACCTGGACATCATCCTGGTCTGCCGGATTCTCTAAAAAATCCTTGAGATGCGTGAGGAGAATCTTTTCCGGGACCCGGGCCTTGAACTCCAGGTAGGCCGTCAGGCCGATGGCGGCATGGGCTGCCAGGGTGGACGGATAACTGGTGTAAAAAGGGCTCAGCTGCGGCTTGGCCTTAGGTTCGGGGGCCTCCGCCGCGGCCCCGGTATAGTCCAGTACGGCCATCTGGACCTTCCGGGTGGCCTGGTAAAACAGCCGCTGGGCCGCTATGCGGAAATAGTAGTCCAGGTTGCTCTTGAAGGCGTCGCCCAGATCGATGCCGGCCCAATCGGTTTTGGAGCGCCGCTGGCGGCAGGCGACATAGCCGCCGCCGGCATACCCAGGTGTTGCGTACATGGGTGCCTCCCTCCTTAGAACAGGTTGGCTTCTTTGATGGATTCAGGGTCATGGCTCTTGCACAGGCCGAAGACTTGGTTGACCAGGCCAATGGCCGCCTGCCGGTCTTCCAGGCTGGCATTGCCCAGGAGCGTGACCATGGCGATCTGCCGCAGGTCCAGGTGGGGCAGGCGCTCCGCCACCCGCAAAAAGGCCTGGTAGCCGTAAATTGTGGGCGGGATGACGGATTGCAGATTGCCTTCCTGGCGCTGCTTGCGGATTTTCGCCCCCAACTCCACGACCTTTTCAATGAGCAAATTTTTCGGCATTCTTTGCATCGGTGCCCTCCCCTAAGATGTTGCGGAGTACCTGGATTTCCTGGTACGGATCCAGGTAATCCAGGGTCAGGTTGATGGTGAAGCGACGCTTCAAGGCGTCATCCAGGGTGACCAGGGTGTGGGTGGAATCGCCCTCGGCCTGGTAGTTGCTGTCTGCCACCCAGGAGATCTTGCTGCCCTTAAGACGGCGGCCGTCGGGCACGAGGATGTCGTACTTGCTCATCAGATTCAGCAGGCCGCCCTGCACGCTGGCGGAATGGACCCGCCCCATCTCCCGCAGCCAGACCAGCGGGTAATACTGGCCATGGGCTTGCGAGGCATCCTCCAGGGCCTGGACCAGCCGGCTGGGTTCGTCAAAGGTGGTGCCATCCCGCAAGGAGCGCCGCTGGTAGAGCTCGCCGGGGGCCTCAAAGGTGGCCATTTCAATGGGGTAGAGTTTGATGGGCAAGGGCTGCAACCCCAACGACTCACAGAGTCTCTGAAAATTCTCCGGCACCAGGTGCAAGGCCTCGATGATTGACGACTTGGCCGACCCGGTGGGGCCGCTCAGATGGATGATTTCACAGTGGACAATGGCGTCCGCCAACACCTCCAGCAACCACTTGGGCAAAAACAGGGCGTTCTGGCCCGGCACAGGTTGCAGTTCGATCAAATCATAGGGGCCGGCCTTGCGGAATTCCGCCGCCTGCGACACCCGGAAAATGGATGCACCCATACTTTTCCTCCTTTCTCAACGAAGCTTCAGGGAAAGCCTGCCGGCCGGAGTGGCCCCCACTTCCAGGACTTTGTCCCGGAAGGTTTTCCCCTGGCTCCTCAGGTCCAGGATAGCCTGAGCGGCCAGGCTGCGGCCATGCTCCACGATGGTGCGGGCGCCGAAGGCCGTCACGCTGGTCTCCAGGGAAGCGATGACACCCCTGCCCACCTCCGGCAAAATCACCACGTCCCGAATGGGCAGGTAGAGACGCTTGGCCGCAGAGCGCAGGGCCTCAGCGATGGCGCGGCTGACAATGTCGGCCAGGGCTGCCCCTTCCAGGGGGTGAAAGAGGATGGGGGCGCCGATGCGGCTCAGAAATGCGCCCGACAGCATGTCCTGCAGTGCCGACACCACCCGCCGGCGCCGCTCCCGGCCGCTGGTATCCTGCTGAAAGCCCATGCTCCGGTGCGCCTTCTCATCCTTTTTGTTGGGGAGGTTCATGCTGAAACCGAAGATCAGGTTGGCGCAGGAGAACATGGCCCCGGTGGCGCTCTGGGCTTCCCCCTTGTCCAGCACCTGCAGGAACAGGTCGGCCAGGGACGACCGCACCTCGGCCGCGGCGTGGTCCAGATCGCTCACTTCGATCAGGGCGCCGGCATGATGCTTGGCAGCCTGTTCCAGGCGGCCGCTCTGGTGGGAGCCGACGATGCCCCGCCCCGAGCCCAGCAACTGGGCCGCGGCGGTATGGGCGCTGGTGATGCTGGCCGCGTCGAAGTTCACATAGGGAATGTTCAACCATTGCGCGGTCAGGGCCAGGCTTTCCGATTTGCCCGTGGCCGGGGTCCCCTCCACACACAGACGCAGCGGCTGATGGCCGGGCCGGGTCAGGCTTTCGCTGACCAGCCGGGCGGTAAATTCCTGCAGGGCCGCATCCTGCCCCAGAAGATTTTCCTGAAGGAAATCGGCAAGTCCCGGATCAGTCAGCCGCTGCACCAGGTACTCCTGCACCGCCGCGGCACGCTGCACCCGGGGGCGGGGAGACAGCCCCGCCAGGGTCTCCTGGGCGCGGCGCAACCTGTCGGCAAAGGGTTCTTCGTCCTCCAGGGCCAGGCCCGCAGCCCAGGCATTCACGGCCCTTCGCGCCAGGCCCGGCAAAACTCGGCGCTGCTCGGGGACAGGAAATTGCTCGACCTCCTTCAACACCGCTGCCAGCAGCCGTTCCTCCACAGCCGGGGTCAGGCCGCCGGCCTGCGTGCCGGCGGTCCGCACAGCAAATAAGGCCAGGGTGTAAGTTGTTACAGCGGGTACATGACGCACAACCGGCAGGAGCGGGTCGGTTTGGCCCCCCTGGCCGCCGTGAAACACCGCCTGCAATTCCTCCAGGGCCCCGGTGAAGATCACCGGGTGGTTCTGGGAGGCCAGCGTGCTCAGTAAGGCCCGCATTTCGTTTCCCAGTTCATAGGGACTGGTCCCCAGGCTGAGGTTCATGGCCGGCGCCACCACCCACCCCGGGGCTCTGTGGGTCAGTTCCACCAGGGTCTTGGCGGTGACGGTGGAGAGCTTCACTTTCCCCAGGGTCTTCTTAAACCTTTGCACCGCCTGGGCGCACACCGCCAGGGCGAGCTCTCCCTCCAGCGGCGTAGGCGCTGCCATGGCCACGGAACACGAGCCCAACAGATAATCCACGGTTTCAGCCGCCCAAGCTCCCAGCGTCTCACCGGCTTCCGCCTCACTTCCCAGCCACGGCGGCACCGGCTCCAGCAGGTCCGCCACCAGCACATAGAGTTTGAGCAGCTCGGCGTCTGTCCGCACCCGGGGCAGCTCATCCTGCAGGACTTTGGCCAGGTGGTTGAGGTGCTTCAGTTCGTCCACCAAGGCGCTGGCCCGGGCCACCGAGAGAGGCGAAGCCTGAATCTTCAGGCTGACGGCATAGGACACCCCGCCGTTGGCATGCTCTTGAGGCGGCGCCAGCCGGATCTTTTCCCCCAGGGTGGACAGGTGCTCGAAAATGGCTTTGGTCGCCACGCGCACATCCCGGGGTCCCCGGAACAGGTCGCATTCCAGCACGATGAACTCCTCTTCCACCAGCCTGCCGCGGCAGGCCAGGACCCCCTGGAGGCTACCTTCGTCGCTCTTTTCGGAGTGAAAGGAGGCGCCGTCGGGGGCAATCTTGAGGGGCAGCCTTAACGCCTGGACGCACAGATCCGCCACCTGCCCCAAGGCCTCTTTCGCTTCCGGCACACCCCACATATTGACTTGGGAAGTGTTTTGTTCCATAATCAACCCACTCACCTGGGAACTTGTTGATTACCAAGCCGTCTGCCCCTATATAACCCAAGAAGCATGCCAAGCTTATTAATATAGTTAATACAATTAGTTATAAATTACTGGTTGATTTAAGTCAGTTGATTAGTCACGCTTTTCGATTATGAACTCAATTGGCAGGCGGGCGTGGTATGCAGGTTTTGTGGTTTGTCCGGCCGTCCGGCGGCAGCCTGGGAATGAATCGGGATGAGGTTTCTCTCGAAACCCCTCAGGACTTGGAGAAGTTGAAGAATCAGACTCCCCACGCCGCCCTGGTGGTGCGGCAGCAGCACCTGGCCAAGCTTTCCTCGTTTCAAGACCTCGTTCTGGACAGGGGGGCCAAGCACCCCGCCAAGACTTTATCCCAGCTCCTCTTGGGGCATGACAAAATTCCCCTCATCGACGGGCGCTTCCGCAACCTGGGCCAATTGCAGCGCAGCCTCCGCACCCTGCTGGAAAACGCCGGGGCCGCAGGGGAAAGCAACCTCTACATCATCGGCGTCAGCGACCAGGTCTTTGAACCCTTATGGAAAAAGGGCCGGGAGAAGAAGCCGGTCTCCCCGGCCGCGGTGACCCCGTTTGATCTCACGTCCCAGTTTCTGGCAATTTTGGAAGGCGCCGAGGAAACCCCCGAAGAACTCAACCGCCGGTTCATCGGCAACTCCCCCGAGTCCCGGCTGGTGCGCCAGTTTATCCTGCGCGCCGCCAAGATCAGTGAACCTGTACTCATTTTGGGAGACACCGGCACCGGCAAGGAGGTGGTGGCCCGGGCCATCCATGAGCTGAGTCCCCGCTCCTCCCACAACTTTGTGGCGCTCAACTGCGGCGCCATCTCCCCCTACCTCCTGGAATCAGAGCTCTTCGGACACAAAAAGGGGGCTTTTAATCTTGCCTTTGCTGACAAAATCGGCCTGTGGGAGGAGGCTGGAGAGGGGACCCTTTTTTTAGATGAGATCGGCAATCTCTCTTTGGACCATCAGGGCAGGATTCTGCGGGCGCTGCAGACCAACCGGATCAGGCGGGTGGGTGACGAAAAGGAACGGGACGTGAAGGCCCGGGTGCTGGCGGCCACCAACCGGGACCTCTTCAGCATGATCAAGGCCGGCCAGTTCATGGAGGACCTCTACTACCGGCTGCGCGGCTTTCTCATCCGGACCCCGGCCCTCAGGGACCATCCCGATGATATTCCCCTGCTGGTCCAGCACTTTTGGCGGAAAATCACCAATCACCAGGCCAAATCTTTGTCCAAGGCCATCCTGGCCGAACTCAAGGCCTACCGCTGGCCGGGCAACGTCCGGGAACTCAAGCTGCTGCTCAACAACCTGTATGCCCTGTTCCACGACGACCATCCCACGGTGGAGCAACTGCGCCTGGTTTTTCTCTATGAGGGCCAGGACCGGGCCGTGCGGCCGGGGCCGACCTCAGCCCAGGAGCTGCGTCTCCACCGGGTGGAATGCCTGCGGCATTTGCGCCGGGCCAACGAGGTGATCCGGGCCACCGAGGTGACGCTGCGACCCCTGGCCACAGCCAAAAAACTTGACTCTGCCACCGCGACCGCCGTCTCGCCGGGTTTGTCTTACCGGTTAAGCGAGCTGGAGATGCTGTGCCTGCGCCCCTTGCTCTTTCACAGCGAGGCCACTTATCTCGCGGTGCACAACCTCAAGGGGAAACTCTCCTACCTCCAGGGGCTCCTGAAATCCGGCAACCCGGAAGCCCTGGACCTCTGGAAAAGCGAGCTGACCCGGGAGTTCCGCCGGGCCTCCTCGGCCATTTTCCAGGAAGTGGATACCTTGCTGAAACATTCTTGAGGTGATGAGAAGTCCATAAAAGGTGTATGCGCAAATGCTACTGTGCAAGTAATTCTCCTGGGAGCATAGACCATGGCTCAGGCTGACCGGGTTGTCCGGGTCTTCATCTCCTCCCTTCTCATGGGACATGCGCAAAGAGCTGGAGGAGTCCATCAAGTTGATCTGTCTCCAGCTTCGCCAAATATGCGAATTGCTTTTGATGTCTGGACCGATGTTGTCCTGCACGGTGACACCCCTTTAAAACAGGCTGCTAACGGCAAAGTGGAACAAAAGTATCTTCATGAGCAGTTCAACTTCCACCGACATAATCGAGTATCCCTTCCATTCCATCCCTCAAGGGTTTTCTGCAGAATTCCCTCAACTTGGGTTGTAGGCCTGCTGCCATGCCCGGCGACCTTACCAAACTTACCATCCGGAGTAATAAGTTACTTATAGAGGGGCGCCAGATGTCAAC
>CAZFWX010000051.1:0-22015 GCA_964522695.1 uncultured Desulfobacterales bacterium | reverse complement strand
CCCAGATGGGCTCCCAGGCCCGCCTCATGTCCCAGGCCCTGCGCAAGCTCACCGGGGCCATCAACCGCTCCCAGTCCATGCTGATTTTCATCAACCAGATCCGCATGAAGATCGGCCAGCTCTTCGGCAACCCAGAGACCACCACTGGCGGCAATGCGCTCAAATTCTACGCCTCCCAGCGCCTGGACATCCGCCGCATCAGCGCCATCAAGCAGAATGACGAGATCATCGGCTACCGCACCCGGGTCAAGGTGGTGAAAAATAAGCTGGCCCCGCCCTTCCGGGAGACGGAGTTCGACATCATTTTCGGCCAGGGCTTCTCCAAGGAAGGGGAAATCCTGGACATGGCCACGGACGCCAATCTCATCACCAAAAGCGGCGCCTGGTACAGTTACGGCTCTGAGCGCATCGGCCAGGGCCGGGAGAACGCCAAGAACTACCTGCGGGAGCACCCGGAGGTCTCGGCCGACCTGGAAAAGCAGTTGCGCAGCCTCCACGGTCTGGACCTGGAACCGGCAGCACCCGCTCCCCCTGAGGAGACGCCATGAATTCCCGTGACGTCCGGGAAACCTTCCTGCGCTACTTCGAGTCCCAGGGCCACACCCGGGTGCCCAGCTCATCTTTGGTCCCGGCCAGCGACCCTTCGCTGCTCTTCACCAACTCCGGCATGGTGCAGTTCAAACGGGTGTTCACCGGCGAAGAGCACCGGCCCTACACCCGGGCCACCAGTTCCCAGAAAAGCGTCCGGGCCGGCGGCAAGCACAACGACCTGGAAAACGTGGGCCACACCGCCCGGCACCACACCTTCTTCGAAATGCTGGGCAACTTCTCCTTCGGCGACTATTTCAAGGCAGGGGCCATCGAGATGGCCTGGGATCTGCTGACCGAGCACTACCGCCTTCCCAAGGAGAAGCTCTGGGCCACGGTCTTTTATGACGACGACGAGGCCCGGACGCTGTGGGAGAAAATCGCCGGCCTCCCCCAGGACCGCATCATCGGCATGGGGGAGAAGGACAACTTCTGGGCCATGGGCGACACCGGTCCCTGCGGGCCCTGCTCCGAGATCCTCATCGACCAGGGCGAGGCCATGTCCTGCGGCCCGGACTGCGGCATCGGCCAGTGCGACTGCGACCGGTATCTGGAAATCTGGAACCTGGTCTTCATGCAGTTCAACCGCAAGGCCGGGGGCGACATGGAGACGCTCCCCAAGCCCAGCATCGACACCGGCATGGGGCTGGAGCGCCTGTGCGCCATCGTCCAGGGAGTGCAGAGCAATTTCGATACCGACCTGATCCGGCCGGTCATCGCCCGGGTGGAGGACCTGGCCGGCTCGGCCTACGGCAAAGATCCGGCCCAGGGCGTGGCTTTCCGGGTCATCGCCGACCACGCCCGGGCTTTGACGTTCCTCATCGCCGATGGTGTCTTGCCCAGCAACGAGGGCCGGGGCTACGTACTCCGGCGCATCATGCGCCGGGCCCTGCGCTTTGGCCGGCTGCTGAATCTGAAGACGCCGTTTCTGCCCGCGGTCTCGGACCGGGTGGTGGAACTCATGGGGGAAGTTTATCCGGAATTGCTGGAGGCCCGGCCCATCCTGACCCAGGTGGTGACCAGCGAAGAGGAGCGTTTCGCCGACACCCTGGATCATGGCCTCAAACTCTTGAATGAAGAACTGGAGGGCCTTAAGGCCAAAGGGGGCCAGACGCTCCCCGGCGAAGTGGCCTTCAAGCTCTACGACACCTACGGCTTTCCCCTGGACCTGGTGCAGGACGCCTTGAAAGAAGTGAATCTGGGCCTGGATTATGCGGGCTTTGAAGAGCACATGCGGGTGCAACGGGAGGCCTCCCGCCAGTCCTGGAAGGGAGGTCTGGGAGAAGACGTCCCTGCGGTCTACCAGGAGTTGGCTGATCTCCCGGCCACGCCCTTCCTGGGCTACCAGACCCTGACGGCCGACAGCGCCGTCCAGGTGCTCATCAAGGGCCAGCACCGGGTGGACGCCGCAGGCCCAGGCGACGAAGTGGAAATAGTGACCGCGGCCACGCCTTTCTATGGCGAAGCCGGCGGCCAGGAAGGCGACGCCGGGGTCATCACCGGGCCGGGCTACCGGGTGGAAATCACTGGCACCCAGAAGCTGCCCAACGACCTCATCGTCCACCAGGGGGTGGTGCGGGAAGGTGCGGTGAAGGTGGGCGATCCGGCCACGCTAACCGTGGACGGCCCCCGGCGGGCCGCCATCGCCCGGCACCACACCGCCACCCACCTCTTCCAGGCGGCCCTGCAGAACCGGTTCGGCAAGCACGTCAAGCAGTCCGGGTCCCTGGTCACCCCGGAGCGCCTGCGCTTCGACTTCACCCATTTCCAGGCCGTTACTCCCGAGGAACTGGAGCAGCTGGAGATGGACGTCAACGAGGCGGTGGTGGCCAACATCCCGTTGGAAGTGAGCCACCACGCCATGGCCGAGGCCCTGGCCATGGGCGCCATGGCCATCTTCGAGGAAAAATACGGCGAGGAAGTGCGTATGGTGAGCGTGCCGGGGGTGAGCCGGGAGCTGTGCGGCGGCACCCACGTCACCCGCACCGGCGATATCGGCCTCGTGAAAATCGTCTCCGAAGCCTCCATCGCCGCGGGCATCCGCCGCCTGGAGGCGGTTTGCGGCCCCGAAGCCGTGCGTCTCACCCAGACCGAAGAAGAGGAACTGGCCCAGATCGGCGCTTTGCTCAAGGCCTCCCGGGGGGAGTTGGCGGCCCGCCTGGAAAAGCTCCTCAAGCGCCAGCGGGACCTGGAAAAGCAGGTGGAGACCTTGAAAAGCCGCCTCACCACGGCCCAGGCCGGCGATCTCCTGGACCAGGTGCGCCAGGTGGACGGTGTTGCCGTCCTGGCCCTGGAAGTGGATGCGCCCGACCCCAAAAATCTGAGGGAATTCGCCGCCAAGCTTCTGGACCGCCTGAAGAGCGGCATCGTCGTCCTGGGCTCCCGGGCCGATGAGAAGGCTCTTCTCGTGGCCCTGGTCTCCAAGGACCTCACCAAACGCTTCAGCGCCGGGGAGATCATCAAGGCCCTGGCCCCCCAGGTGGGAGGCAGCGGCGGCGGCCGGGCCGACATGGCCCAAGCCGGCGGCCCGGATAAGGCGGGGATACCCAAGGCATTGGAGCAGGCCTACGAGGCGGTGGCGAAGAAGGCGAAGGCTTGAAGTGTAGGGTGCGCAATGCGCACCCCATTACAATTTTAAAACCGGGATGAATAAAAATCTCAAGTTTCGCACCAAGTAAGAAAGGATAATTACTCAAGTTTCGCACCACTGAAGTGGCGGGAAACTTGAGTCAGAGAGTTTTGGTGAGGAAGACCTTCCTGCCGGCACCGGAGAAGTGTTTTTGTATCCCTTTGAGGTGGCGGTGGGTGGTTAGGCTGCCGAAATTATACTGATCTCCCCCCCTGAGGATCCGTTCTTCACCTCAACAATTGCTGACAAAGCGTGTCTATGTCGTACTTGTAGGTCTCCAGGATCTCCCCGGCCTTGGCCTTGAGGGCGAAGAGGTTGGTGGCGCTGGCGTCATCCATGTCGTCGCTGCCCATGTTCAGTTCGGTCTGGAAGCGGTAGTAGCTCTTGGGCCCGTGGGCCGGGTCGGGGAGAAACTGCCGCACCTGGTAGTCCACCGTGTCCAGGACGCCGTCGAAGACTACGTTCAAGATCTGTGGGGCCCAGCCCAAGAGGCCCCAGTCCTGGGCCTCGGCGTAGGGGATGGGGCGGGTGAGCTGACCGGTCCCCAAAGAGACCACCAAAAACCGGCTGTCCGGCGGAAACGCGGCTTTGGCTTCGGCCAGGGCGCACATGGCCGGATTGTTGGCGAAGACGCCGCCGTCCACCAAGGCGTAGTAGGGCGGCGCGCCCCCCGTATAGATGCGGCAGGGCGGAAAATAGGTGGGCGCGGCCGAGGTGGCCCGGGCCACCAGCCGCATCAAAAAATCATACCCCTGTTCCGTTTTGGCTCTGCGGCTTTTGAAAAAGAAGGGCGTGCGGCTTTCGATCTCGTAAGACGCAATGATTACCTGGGTGAGGGCCTGGGACAGCAGAGTATCTCCGAAGTACTGCTGCAGCACCTCCTCGATGGGCGCGGCGGGGTATTTCTCGTCCGTGAGGCCCCTGCCGGAATGCAGGCGATGCCAAATGCTCCGGGAAAAGATCTTGGCGCCTTCCTCTTCATAAAGCTTGACCAGGTCCGCGGCAGTGTACCGGGGCTTTCCCTGGGCATCGGGCACGGTCAGCCCCAGGGCCAGGATGCCGCCCGTGGAGGTGCCGGCGATGAGGTCAAAGAGGCTCGCGACGGGTTTGCCGGTGGTTTTCTCGATCCGGTCCAGAACGAGAGCCGGGATGATGCCCCGGATGCCGCCGCCGTCAATGGCCAGGACCTTGATAATCCCGGGCATGCCTCACCTCCTCAAGAATTTCTGCAACATAAATGGCATGTCGCGCCGCCTGTCCCTATCTGGCGGGCAATATTACTTCCGCCACCTGGTTGGTCTTGAGGTTTTTCACCTTCACCACAAAGCCGGCCACATCGCTCACCTGCTCCGGCTTGGACAGGGGAAAATAGACGAAACCCGAGGCCGTTTCGCCGGGATAGAGGGTGCGGTCCACAAGGCCCTTCTTGGTGAGATTGTCGTTGATCTTCAGCGCCGTATCCCGTTGATGTTCTGCCGCCAACAAGAAGGGCAGCAGGGCAATGCCCGCCATACCGGCCACCGGCAGGAAAACCCCGGAATAGCCGAGAACGGAAATGGCCCCTTGCAGGGTTTTTCCCGTTGCGGGGACCTTGACGCTGGCCTGGTCGGTGGCCGCGGTGGCGGTTTTATCCCGCAGCATCACCATGATCTGGCTGCTCTCCACCATCACCCCATCCTTTTCCTCGCGGTTTTCGATCACAAAGAGCACGGGCAGAAGTTTTTTCTGGATGAGGTTGGCGCCGAAATGCTGCTTGAGGCGGTCTCCCTCCATGTATGGGTCCACGGCCACCACGACCCCGCTTGCCTCCTTCTGCAGATGGTAAGACTGGGTGGGGTTGACGCTCACCGGCGCCATGTGAACGGGGCTGCCGCAGCCGTAGGCGAGGAGGAGATAAAGCGCAATGAGGCGGCGTTTCAGGAAAAATTTATGAAACAAGAGCATACCGATCCCCCGGCCAGAAATTGCCTGAAATTGAGATGACATTTGCAGGTTTCTTGAGAATGATCCCTGTTTTCCTTCTCAAAAAGCCTCAATCCAGGGATTTCCCTGTAATAGCCTGCAAGGCCTCCAGGTACTTGGCCCGGGTGTTGGCCAGGACTTCCGGCGGCAAGGGCGGCGGCGGGGGCTGTTTGTTCCAGGTCAGGGATTCCAGGTAGTCCCGCAGGTACTGCTTATCAAAGCTCTTCTGGGAGCGCCCCGGCGCATAGTCATCCTGGGGCCAGAAGCGGGAAGAGTCGGGGGTGAGCACTTCGTCGATGAGCAGCAGCCGGCCGTCGGCCAGGCCAAATTCGAACTTGGTGTCCGCGATGATGATGCCCCGGGGTTCGGCCCAGGCGCTGGCCCGGCGGTAAAGGGCCAGGGTCAGGTCCTGCACCTGGGCGGCCAGGTCCTTGCCGATGGCGGCTTCGGCCTGGGCAAAGCTGATGTTTTCGTCGTGGAGGCCCAATTCCGCCTTGGTGGACGGCGTGAAGATGGGTTCGGGCAGCCGGTCCGATTCCTTCAAGCCCGGCGGCAGCGCGATGCCGCAGACCGCGCCGGTTTTTTGATAGTCGGCCCAGCCCGAGCCCGCCAGGTACCCCCGGACGATGCACTCTATGGGCAGGGGCCGGCATTTTTTCACCAGCATGGAGCGGCCGGCCAGGATCTCGGCGTAGGCTTGGCAGGCCGGCGGGAACTCCCTGACATCCAGGGAGATGAGATGGTTGGCGGTGACGTCGGCCAGATGCCGGAACCAGAAGGCGGAAATTTGGGTGAGAATCCGCCCTTTGTCGGGAATGGGGTCGGCCATGACCACATCGAAAGCTGAGATGCGGTCCGTGGCCACCAGCAGCAGACGGTCGCCCAAATCGTAAATATCCCGGACTTTGCCCTGGTGGCGGGGCCCCAGGTCAGGGAAGTCGGTGCGCATGACGACGGGTCTCATGGTTGCGAACTCCGGGGGGAAGTGGGGCCTGCCGCCGGGGCCTTGGCTTTAGCCTTGGCAAGGCGCACAGTCAGATTTTCTTCGCTTTTCAGGCGCTTGGCCGTTTCTTCGGCGGCCTTTTTGCCGGACAACGGCCCCACCCACACCACGAATGTTGTCTTACCATCGCCGGTACCTTTGGTCAGCCGGATCGCGTATTGTTTTTCTTTGAGGCGCTTGGCCAGCTTCTGGGCATCTTCCTTGCGTTTGTAAGTAGCCGCCTGGACGAAATACGGGTCTTCGGGCGGAGCTGGCGTCACCGCGCCGGGAGCCTGGGCGCCGGCAGGGACAGGGGTCACTGCCGCAGGAGGACCGGCCGGCTGCTTGCCTCCGGCCGCGGGGGTCTCTGGTCCGGCAGAAGCCGGCTGGCCTGTGGAGGCAAGCGGTTTTGCGGTGGGCGCCGGCGTTTCCAGCGCAGGGGGGATGGAGGGCCGGCTGAACATTTTCACTGTCAACAGCAGCATAATGATGGCCAGCGCCCCGGCTCCCACGCCCCACCAGATGCGGGGATGGATCTCTTGCAGCCGGTCCTGGGCGGTGCGCAGACCCTCTCCCACTTTCCCGGTCAGGTCTTTGCTCCGTTCCTTGAACCTCTCCATGATCTCGCCGCTGCGCCCGGCCATGCCCCCCGCCCCCACCTTGCGCGGCTGCCAGCCCCGCTGCTGGGTCTGGCCGCCCCGCCATTCCTCCCGGTTCTGCTCCAGCGCGGCCAGAAAGGCGCCCGCGTCCTCGAACCGGTCCTCGGGGTCCACGGCCAGGCAGCGCAGCAGCAGATTCTGGAGGGGGAGGGGCACTTCCTCCAGGTCCACGGGGGGGCTCTCCAGACGGTAGGGGAAGGGCTCGTCAAAGGTGAGGGGGTAGGGGAGGCTCCCCACCAGCAGCCGGAAACCCAGGACTCCCAAGGAAAAGACGTTGGCCGCCGGAGTGACGTCATCGCCGTGGATGACCTCCGGGGCCTGGAAGGCCCGCAACTCAAGATGCCCCACCTCTTCATCCTCCTCCAGGCCCGGGGAGGCGAAATTGGCCACCCGCACGTCACCGTCCAGGATGAGGAGATTGGCGGGGTCCAGGCAATGGTGCACCACCCGGCGCTTGTGGGCATAGGCCAGGGCCTGGGCCGTCTGTTCCAGGCAATGGAGGGCCTGCTGCAGGCGGAAGCGTTCCAGCCGGTTCAGCAGGGCCAGCATGGTCTCGCCGCGGAAAGGCTCCTGGACCAGAAAGGCTTCTTCGGTGGTCTCCCCCAGGAAATAGACTCCCAAGATGTGGGGGTGACGCAACTTGAGGCCCGTCACGGCTTCCTGCAGCAGCAGATCCCGGGCCCGCTCGAAATTTGGGGTCTCGGTGGCGATGAGCTTGAGGCTTACTTCGGCTTGCAGGATCAGGTCTTTGGCCAGCCAGACGTCGCTCCAGGACTCCTCCCGGAGCTGCCGCAGCAGCTGGTACCTCTTGCCGATCACCTGGTTCGACCCAGGGCCGTTCCACCAGCTTTGGCTCATGATGATGACCGCCTTGCCTGAGATTGAGGGCCGGAAAGACTTCGGTATTGCGGGAGAGATGCTTCCCTGCCGGGATTGGGGCCGAAGCTGCACCCAAAACCTTTACTTTGGCGGCTCGGCCGGTTCAGAACTTGTTGAACTCTGTGACAAGATAGCACAAAACCGCCGATGGGCAAAGCCCTTTTCCCCCGGTGGAACCGGGCTCCCTTACCGGGCAGCGGAGCAAAATCATCTGATTCCTTGTGAAGGCCCGGGAGTTTCTGATAAGCTGGGCCTGCCGGCCCTTGTGGCGGGGCTATCATCTGGAGAATCCCTTATTATAGGGTGGCGCAGGCTTCCAGCCTGTGCGGAGGAAAACGGCGGGCGGAACGCCCGCCCCACCGTATGTTCGCGGTTATCTGGGCGAGTCGCGGGCTCTTGAGCAATTCCCATGACCTTGGCCAACCTCATCACCCTGGGCCGTCTGCCCCTCTTGTTTCTCGTGGTGGGCCTGTTATCGGTGCCGTCCTGGCGGGTCCAGTGCCTGAACATGGGGCTTTTGGCCGTTCTTTTTCTCATGGATTGGTGGGACGGCCTTGCGGCCCGGCGGCGCGGTGAGGTCAGCCAACTGGGCGCGGTCCTGGACGTGGCCCTGGACCGGGCCGTGGAAAACATCCTCTGGGTGGCTTTTTTGGCGCTGGACCTGGTGCCTCTCTGGGTCCCTGTTGTTTTTCTCACCCGCGCCTTTGTGGTGGACGGCATCCGGGGCGCGGCTCTGGCCCGGGGGAAATCCGTCTTCGGCATGATGCACACGCCGCTGGGAAAATTCCTGGTGGCTTCCCGTCTGATGCGCGTGTTTTACGGGGTGGCCAAAAGCAGCGCCTTTGGTATGCTGCTGTTGACCCACGCCCTGGCTCTCAAAGACCCGGCCTGGCGCGTTGCGCTCGCGCCTGTGGTCCAGGGCCTGATCTTTGTGAGCGTAGCCTTGTGCCTCATCCGGGGCTTGCCCGTCATCCTGGACGGCCGGCGGTATTTTTCTAAAGGAGATTAGACATAGGGGGAGGGCCAGGCCCTTGAGGTTTCTGCTCCACTCAGGAAGGTTATGGTGGCGCAGGCTTCCAGCCTGTGCAAATCCCTGCCCCCTTTTTTAGATAGCCTCATGGATACTTTCACTAAGAACAACACCCTCCGGCCTGCGGCCATTTTCGATATGGACAACACCCTGGTCCGGGGCCTGACCGAACGGATCTTTTTTCGCTATCTGGTGCGGCGCCGGCATCTCCCCCTCAAGCAGGCCCTGCCGTACCTGGCCCGGCTGCTCATCGATCCGCAGCGGCGCTTCCGCGACAAAACCTACCTGCGCGGTTTTACCCCGGCGGAGGTGGCGGTTTGGGCCCGGGCCTGTTTTGACTCGGACATCCGCCACCGGGTGTCGCCCGTGGGCCTGGATTGCCTTAAAAAGCACCAGCGTCAGGGGCACGCCATCGTCCTGGTGACCGGCACCCTGGCCGTGCTGGCCGAACCGTTGCAGGAACTCGTCGGCGCCGACTGGCTCATCGCCACGCACCTGGCCGAGGCGAACGGCCGTCTCACCGGCGCCCTCAACGGCCTCAACCCCCGGGGGGAGCACAAAGCCACCCTGATGACAGCCCTGGCCCGGGAGCACGGCCTGGACCTGGCCCGCTCCTTCTCCTACGGCGACAGTTTCCAGGATGTGCCCATCCTCAAGCTGGCGGGGCATCCGGTGGCCGTGAACCCCTGCCGGCGGTTAAAGGAGGCGGCAAGGCGGGAGGGGTGGCCGGTTTATGCTTTTTGAATTCCCTCACCTTAATCTGTCCCTCAATCTTGAATTATTGGTTCGCAGTAAGCCTTTTAGATTTTCACCCTCAAGGCGCGATAAACGCCATGATTTGAATATTTAAGGCAGAATTTTGGTGGCACAGGTGTCATCACCTGTGCAAACGCAGGCAAAAAGCCTGCGAGAACATGCAAAGTTCTTCACCCCACACCTTAGGCGCATTCCTGTCTCCCCTCCCCCCCACCTTGACAATCCCGTAACCTCGTGGTATTTTTCGCAGATACCATTTATACCCTTGATACCCCGCCAGGAGGGCGCCCATGACCTTTCAGGAACTCTTGATGACCCTGGAACGCTTCTTTGCCGACCGGGGCTGCATCATCGCCCAACCCTACGACCTGGAAGTGGGGGCCGGCACCTTCAATCCGCACACGCTGCTGCGGGCCCTGGGGCCGGAGCCCTGGAACGTGGCCTATGTGGAGCCCTCCCGGCGCCCCACCGACGGCCGCTACGGGGAAAACCCCAACCGCCTGCAGCATTACTACCAGTATCAGGTGATCATGAAGCCCTCCCCCAAGGACATCCAGGAGATTTACCTGGACAGCCTGAGGGCCCTGGGGCTGGACCCCCTGGACCACGACATCCGCTTCGTGGAAGACGACTGGGAGTCTCCCACCCTGGGCGCCTGGGGCCTGGGCTGGGAGGTCTGGCTGGACGGCATGGAGATCACCCAGTTCACCTATTTCCAGCAGGCCGGCGGCATCGACCTCCACCCCGTGAGTGTGGAACTCACCTACGGGCCTGAGCGCATCGCCATGTATTTGCAGGGTGTGGAGAGCGTCTATGACCTCGAATGGACCAAGGGCGTCAAGTACGGCGACGTCCACCACCGGGGCGAAGTGGAGCACTCCATCTATAATTTCGAGCAGGCCGACGTGGATATGCTCTTCAACCTCTTCGACATGTATGAAAAAGAGAGCATGCGCATCATCGCCCAGGGCCTGGTCCTGCCGGCCTACGACTATTGCCTCAAATGCTCCCACGCCTTCAACCTGCTCAACGCCCGGGGAGCCATCATGGTCACCGAACGGGCCAGCCTCATCGGCCGCGTCCGCAACCTGGCCCGCCTCTGCGCCGAGGCCTATCTCAAGCAGCGGGAAGACATGGGCTTTCCGTTGTTAAAGAAGTGATGTGTGGGGGGAGGGCTGGGGGAACACAGCTCCCCCACTCTCCCCCCCACGCCCCCCTCCCAACCCCCTTCACGGGTTTGGGGGAATCGGGCTTTAAACCTCCTCGGAGAGGAAGCGATGGCACAAGAATTCCTGTTGGAAATTGGCACGGAGGAGATCCCGGCCCGGTTTATCCCGCCGGTTTTAGAGGAGATGGCCGCGTCGTTCCGGAAGCGGCTGGAGCAGGAGCGCCTGGGCGTGGAGGAAGTCATCACCTGGGGCACGCCCCGGCGGCTGACTCTGGTGGCCAAGGGCCTGGCCGAATCCCAGGCCGACGTCACCCAGGAGGTGGTGGGGCCGCCCAAGGCCGTGGCTTTTGACGCGGCGGGAAAACCCACCGCGGCCGCCCAGGGGTTTGCCAAGGCCCAGGGGGTCGCCATGGCCGATCTCATCGAGGTGGACACCCCCCGGGGCGTATACCTGGCGGTGAAAAAGAGTTCCGCGGGCCGGCCCGCGGCCGAGCGGCTCCCCGAAATTCTCCCGGAATTCATCCTGGGCCTGAGCTTCCCCAAGTCCATGCGCTGGGGGTCCCTGGACATCACCTTCGCCCGGCCCATTCACTGGATTTTAGCCCTCTTGGGCGGTCAGGTGGTTTCCTTTCCCCTGGGCGACGTGGTGAGCGGCGGCATCACCCATGGCCATCGGTTTCTCAGCCCCCAGGCCGTGGCAGTGAAAGACATCTCCGGCTATGTGGCGGCCCTGCGCCAGGCCAACGTGATCGTGGACCCGGCGGCCCGCCGGGCGCATCTGGAGGCGGAACTGGCCCAGGCTGCGTCCGGCGTGGGCGGGGAGATCGTCCCCAACCCCGGTCTGGTGGAGGAAAACACCTTTCTGACGGAATTTCCCTCCATCGTGGTGGGCAATTTTGAGGAGCGCTTCCTGGCTCTGCCCGATGAAGTGCTCATCACCTCCATGCGGGAACACCAGCGCTATTTTTCGCTCCGGGGCAAAGACGGCAAGCTTTTGCCACACTTCATCGCGGTGAACAACACCCTGACCCGGGACCCCAACGTGGTGCGCCAGGGTCACGAACGGGTGCTCCGGGCCCGGCTCTCCGACGCCATGTATTTCTTTCAGGTGGACTCCAAGGTGCCCCTGGAAAAATGGGTGGAGGAGCTGAAGGGCGTGGTGTTCCATTCGGCCCTGGGAACCTCGTACGAAAAGATGGAGCGCTTCCGGGACATGGCTGCGTATCTGGCCGCCAACCTGGAGGCCGAGCGGCCCGAGGACGCCAAGGCCCTGGCGGATGTGG
Source organism: uncultured Desulfobacterales bacterium (assembly GCA_964522695.1). GTDB lineage: Bacteria > Desulfobacterota > Desulfobaccia > Desulfobaccales > 0-14-0-80-60-11 > VGSQ01. Next base: position 10,079 of record CAZFWX010000051.1, on the reverse strand, counting down.
ACACCGTGCGCCGGGCCGCCAGCCTGTGCAAGGCCGACCTGGTGAGCGAGATGGTGGGCGAGTTCCCCAGCCTCCAAGGTATCATGGGGAAGGTTTACGCCCTCAACGCCGGGGAGCCCGCGGCCGTGGCCGACGCCATGTTCTCCCACTACCTGCCCCGCCACGCCGGGGATGAGTTGCCGCCCGATCTGGCCGGAGCCCTGGTGGGCATGGGCGACCGCTTCGACACCATCTGCGGCATCTTTGGCCTGGGGCTCTCCCCCAGCGGCGCGGCCGACCCCTTCGGCCTGCGGCGCCACGCCCTGGCCATCATCAACATCCTCCTGGCCCGGCGCCTGCACCTGGATCTGCCCGAAGCCGTGTGGGCCGCGCTGGGACTTTTAAAGGGCAAGATCTCCCGCACCGCCGAAGAAACGGCCCTGGAGGTCCTGGACTTCTTCCAGACCCGCTTGCAGCATCTGCTTTTGGCCGAGGGTTTCGACCACGAGACCGTGGCCGCGGTGCTGGCTGCCGGCTGCCGCGACGTGGTGGAGGCCGCGGACAAGGTGCGGGCCCTGCATGAAGTGCGGCAGAGCCCGGAATTTCCCGCCCTGGCCGTGGCCTTCAAACGGGTCATCAACATCTCCCAGGGCGCGACAACGGGCGAGGTGGACCGCCTGCTGTGCGAACAGCCCGAAGAGGTGGGACTGCTGGAAGCGGCCGCACTCATGGAAGACGAAGTGGCCCAGTCCCTGAGCCGGCGGGATTACGCTGCGGTCTGCCGGGCTTTGGCCAAACTCAAGGGGCCCGTGGACTCCTTCTTTGACAAAGTGCTGGTTATGGCCGAAGATCCCAAGCTGCGCGCCAACCGCCTGGCCCTCATGGCCCGCATCAGCGGCACGTTCCTCAAGATGGCCGACTTCTCCCGCATCACCACGTAATGCCTATGGTCCGTTGGTTCCGCCGGAAAAAAAGTGAGTCCCAGGGGCCGTCCGACGAGACGGCCCCTTTCCCTGTGGAGCAAACCCCAGCCGAAGACGAGACCCTCCCCGAGGAGCCTGCTCCGGTTATAGCACCTGAAGCGGAAACAGATTTGCCCGTCCTGGAGCTGGAGGAGGAGCCTGAGTCCGACGAGGCCGCCGAGCCCAAGAAAGGCCTCTTCCGCCGCCTGCGGGAGCGCCTGGGCCGCACCCGGGAGGCCTTGGCCGGGGGGTTAACCCGCCTCTTCTCGGGCCGCCAGGTCGATGAGGACCTCCTGGATGAGCTGGAAGAACTCCTCATCACCGCGGACCTGGGCGTGGACACCACTCTGGCTCTCATGGCCACGCTCCGGGACCGGGTGAAGCGCCGGGAACTGGGCGACGTGGCCCGTCTCAAGGCCGTGCTCCAGGAAGAAATGGTGCGGATGCTCACCGCGCCGCCGCCTCCCGAACGCACGGCCGCCTCCCCCTGGGTGGTCCTCATGGTGGGCGTCAACGGCGTGGGCAAGACCACCACCATCGCCAAGCTGGCCCACCAGGAAAAGCAGGCGGGCAGGGAGCCCCTGCTCATCGCCGCGGACACCTTCCGGGCCGCGGCGGCGGAACAGCTGGAAATCTGGGGCCAGCGCCTGGGGGCGCCGGTGGTGCGCCAGCAGCACGGCGCCGACCCTGCCGCGGTGGTTTTCGACGGCCTGACCGCCGCTTTGTCCCGGGACGTGGATACTGTTTTTATCGATACCGCGGGCCGGCTCCACACCAAGGTCAACCTGATGGAGGAGCTGAAGAAGATCCAGCGCACGGCCGCCAAAAAGCTTCCCGGCGCGCCCCACGAAGTCCTGCTGGTTCTGGACGCCACCACCGGCCAGAACGCCCTGAGCCAGGTGCGCCTCTTCCATGAAGCCGTGGGCGTCACCGGCATCATCCTCACCAAACTGGACGGCACCGCCAAAGGCGGCATGGCCCTGGCCGTGGCCCACGAAACGGGCCTGCCCCTGCGCTACCTGGGCGTGGGGGAAGGCATGGGCGACCTGCGCCCCTTCGACGCCCAGGCCTTCGTGGCCGCCATCCTGGGCGAGGAAGAGGGGTAGGATTCGTGGGGGAGGGGGCTAATAAGGGGCCAGCCCCTCAACCTCCCTCTCCCCCACAATCTTGCAATCTCCCCCCGGAAGGTTTATCTTGACGGGGAAGGACGGAAATCCTTCATCCTTTTCCCATTCCCAAGGAACCTTGATGACACGTTTACATATCGTTGCCGCGGTCAAGCGGTTGCCCCTGCTGCCGGTGGTCATCTGGATTGCCGGGTTGATCCTCCTTTCCCCCGTTCTCCCGGCCTTGGCCAACCCCGATCCCTTTGACAAGGTGGAAGAGCACAAGCTGGCCAATGGCCTTACGGTCCTGCTCCTCAAGGAGTCCCGGGCCCCCCTCATCAGCGTGCAGCTCTGGTACAAGGTGGGGTCCCGCAATGAACACCTGGGCAAGACAGGCATTTCCCATCTCACCGAGCACCTGATGTTCCGGGGCACGGCCAAGTGGGGCTCCAAGGTGTTTTCCCGCCTCGTCCAGAAATCGGGAGGGACGGACAATGCCTTCACCGGCCGGGACTACACCGCCTACTTTCAAAGCGGCCCCAAAACCGAGCTCAGGCGCTGGCTGGAGATGGAGGCCGACCGCATGCAAGGCCTCAATGTCAGCCAGGAGGGATTCGACACCGAAAGAAAAGTGGTCTTGGAAGAACGGCGCTTGCGCACCGACGATGACCCCATCAGCTTTCTCCTGGAGGAAGTGCGGGCTGCGGCCTTCAAGGCCCACCCCTACCAGTGGCCCATCATCGGCTGGTTCAATGACATCGAGAGCATCAGCCGGGATGACTTTTTGTCCCATTACCGGACCTACTACCAGCCCAACAACGCCACCCTGGTAGTGGTGGGGGACATCGACCCCAAGGAGACCCTGGCCCTCATCGAGGCCACCTACGGCGCCATTCCGGCGGGCAAGGCGCCGCCCCCGGTGACCGCGCAGGAGCCCAAACAATATGGCGAACGGCGGGTGGTGGTCTACCGCGAGGCCCAATTCCCCTTCCTGGTCATGGGCTACCACGTGCCCAACTGGGAAAACCCCGATTCGTACGTCCTGGAACTCACAGTCCGGCTGCTCTCCAAAGGGCGCAGCTCCCGGATTTACCACCGCGTGGTGTACAAAGACAAGCTGGCCCTGGAAGCGGGCTCGGATTACGATCTGGACACCGCCAACCCGTCCCTGTTCATGTTGTACGGTCAGCCCATGCCGGGTAAGACCGTGGGCCAGTTGGAGAGCGCCTTCGAAACGGAGATAAAGCGCCTGCAAACGGAACTGGTGAGCGAAAGGGAACTGCAAAAGGCCAAGAACCAGGTGGCCGCGGCCTTTTATATGTCCATGGATTCCCTTTTTTACCGGGGCATGGTCCTGGGGAAGCTGGCCACCGTGGCCCGTTGGAACCTGGTGAAGGAATTTATTCCCAAGATCAACCAGGTTACCGCTGAGGACGTGCGGCGGGTGGCCCGCCAGTACCTGGTGTCCAACAACCGCACCGTAGGCGTGCTGTCCCCGCTCAAAACGGAAAAGCCCAGGGAGTCCCGGTACCGCTCCAACCACCAGGTGCAGTAAATGGTTGGGCGGGCGCCCGGCATGGACCCCTGCTCTTCAAACCGCGTGATGATCAAACAGCCTGTCATGGGACAAGGACTGACAACCCTTTGCGGTGGATGAATATGCCCAAACGCTGCTTTGCCCTGATGTTGGCGGCCCTGATGCTGACGGCCGCACCTGTTTTCAGCGCGTCTGCCCAGCAGGCCCTGGGAGTGCGGCATGAGCTTCCCAACGGCCTTGTCTGGCTCTTTTCCGAACAGACCAACCTGCCCCTGGTGACCATCAACCTGGTCATCAAAGGCGGCATCTTGCGGGACCCCGTGGGCAAAGAGGGGCTGGCCAACCTGACGGCTCTTTTGATGCTTCAGGGGACCAAGTCCAAAAACGCCACCCAAATCGCCCAGGAGATCGACTTTTTGGGGGCCAAGCTCACCTCCTCCGGAGGAGACGATTACTCCTCCATCAGTCTCACGGTCCTGAAAAAAGACCTGCCCGAAGGCCTGGCCCTGGTTAGGGACATCCTCAAGAACCCCATATTCCCGCCGGACGAACTGAGGCAAAAGGTCTCCCAGCTGAAGGCGGCCTTGAAAAGCGAGGAGGACGAACCGGGCACGGTGGCCGCCCGGGCCTTTGACAAACGTCTTTTCGGGGAAAATCCCTACGCCCATCCCATCAAAGGCACGCCCGAGGGCCTGTTCGCCATCACCCGCAAGGACGTGGTGGAATTCCATCAGAAGTTCTACCGGCCCAATAACGCCATCCTGGCCGTGGTGGGCGATCTCACTCCGGACGAGGCCGCGAAGTTTGTCGCCCAGACCTTTGAAGACTGGGAGAAAGCCTCTGTTCCCCCTTTGCAGCTTCCTCCCCCCCCGGCGCTTAACAAACCGGAGGTCGTGGTAATCAATAAAGATATCACCCAGGCCAACATCATCTGGGGCCATCTGGGCATTGATCGGCAGAATCCCGACTATTACGCCCTGCAAATCATGGACTACATCTTGGGGTCCAGCGGCTTCGCCTCCCGCCTCATGAATAATATCCGGGAAAAGCGGGGCCTGGCGTACAGCGTCTCCAGCAGCTTCGATGCCGGACTCCAGCCGGGGTCCGTCAGCGTCTCCCTGGAAACCAAGAACGCCAGCGCCTCCACGGCCGTGGAAGAAGTGCTGCGGGAAATCAAACGGTTGCGCGCCGAGCCCGTGACCTCCGAAGAATTGGAGGATGCCAAAAGCTATCTCATAGGCAGTTTCCCCAGGAAAATCGACTCGTTGAGCAAGCGGGCCTGGATTCTGGCCTACGTGGAGCTCTACGGCCTGGGCCTGGATTACCCTTTCCGCTATCCGGGGCTGATCCGGGGTCTGACCCCGGCTGACATCCAGCGGGTAGCCGAAAAATACCTCCACCCCGACCGCTATCTGTTGGTGGTGGTGGGCAACAAGGCGGAAATGCCGAAATTTGACAGTGGAACGGCCCCTCCGGGGTCCATGGAGAAGAAACATGTCCCCAAACCAACTCAAGAACCTGGTTAGGTTCCTTTTTGTCCTCGCCATTTTGGCCGTCTTCGTGGGCGGCCTCGCCCCTGTACCGGCCTCCCGGGCGGCCCTGGCCCCCGAAACCTTCGCCGACCTGGCCCAGAAGCTTTCGCCCACGGTGGTCAATATCAGCGCCGAGAAAGTGGTGAAAACCCAGCAGCGCATGCGCGAATTTTTCGGGCCCTCACCCTTCGGCGGCAGGAACGACCAGTTCAAGGATTTTTTTGACAAGTTCTTCGGCGAAATGCCCAAAGAACAGAAGCAGCGCTCCCTGGGCTCAGGCTTTATCATCGACGCCCAGGGCACCATCATCACCAACAACCATGTCGTTGAAGGCGCGGACAAAATCCGGGTCAGACTGGCAGGCGGCAAGGAATACAAGGCCACCATCAAGGGCCGGGACCCCAAGACCGACCTGGCCATTCTGAAAATCGAAGGCGGCGGCTCTTTCCCCTCGCTCTCACTGGGTGATTCCGACGCCATCCGGGTGGGTGACTGGGTCATGGCCGTGGGCAATCCCTTCGGCCTGGGCCACACCGTCACCCAGGGCATCATCAGCGCCAAAGGCCGGGTCATCGGCGCCGGCCCCTATGACAACTTCCTCCAGACTGATGCCGCCATCAATCCCGGCAACAGCGGCGGGCCCCTGGTCAACCTGAAGGGCGAAGTGGTGGGCATCAATACGGCCATCGTCGCCACCGGCCAGGGCATCGGCTTTGCCATCCCCAGCAACCTGGCCAAGACCGTCATTCCCCAGCTCATGGAGAAGGGCAAGGTTATCCGGGGCATGCTGGGCGTACAGGTCCAGACCGTCACCCCCGAGCTGGCCAAATCCTTCGGCATGGAAGACGCCAAGGGCGCCCTGGTGGCCGAAGTCAACCCCGGCACCCCGGCGGATAAAGCCGGCATCGAACGGGGCGACATCATCATTGATTTTAACGGCCACCCCATCCACGAAATGAACGAATTGCCCCGCCTGGTGGCCGCCACCGCGCCGGGCACCAAGGTTACCCTGAAGGTTTTGCGCCAGGGCAAGGAGAAGAGTTTCAGCCTGGTGGTGACGGAACTGAAGGAGGAAAAGACCGCTCAGGCTCCCATGGAACGGACCGATGAGCCGGTGGTGGGCCTGGTCGTCGAGAACCTGGACCCCAATCTGGCCAAAGAACTGGGTCTCAAGGAAAACCAGGGCGTGGTGGTGCTCCAGGTGTCCCCGGGTTCCTCGGCTGCTGAGGCCGGCTTGCGGAAGGGCGACATCATCTTGGAGATCAACGGCCAACCCGTCAAATCGGTGAGCGATTACCGCCGCCTGGCCGGCAGCCTGCCCAAAGACAGTTACGCCCGCTTCCTCATCAAGCGCCAGAGCCACACCCTCTACTTCACGGTGGAGATTACGGGGAAATAAGTTCAGGGGCCGGCCTGAGGAAGTTTCGGCTCCCATTGTTGTCAAGAATATGAAAAACAGAAAGGGCGGAGCCTGAGGCTCCGCCCTTTCCTGCGCCTTGGCGGGTGGGGGTCAGGGAGAAAAGCCCTCCCTGACCCGCCCGTTAATCCTTTTTGATGATGATCAAGGTCTTTTCAGTGACGTGGCGGTACAGATCCTCCACGTCCCGGTTGAGCATGGAGACGCAGCCCCGGGTCCAGTTGATGCCCATATAATTCTGGCTGGCGTCATGGGTGCCGTGAATGCCCACCTGCCCGCCGATCTCGGCGTCGGGGGGAAGTTTGCCGTTGCGTTTGGCCCTGCCGAACTGGAGCCAGTTCTGGGTGTTGGGATAGTCCAGGAGGATGAATTTGCTCCACCGGGGATGGTCGAACTTGGTCACCACCCGGTAGACCCCTTCAGGGGTGCAGCAATCCCCCTGGAACAGCTTGTCGGCCCGGGGGTTGAGTCCCAGCACCACGGGGTAGATTTTCTTGGGAGTGACGCCCTGGTAGAGCACCAGCTTGCGGGTCAGTTTCCGCACCACAATGACTGTGGGACCCGCACTGGGGTTACGGTAGCCGTTGCGGCTCAGCACATCCTGAATAAGCTGCTGTTCAGCGCTCAAAGCCTGCTGCTCCATGGGAACAGGAGCTTCCGGGATCACGAGTTCCGGCGCCTCCAGGCGCTTGCGCCGGGCGCAGCCTCCCAGGATCGCCGCCACCAGGAGCAAAATCAGGATAATCTTGAGAAAACGCATGTCCCCCCCATTATTAAAGGTGAATCTGTCCAGCAATGTGTTGCACCTCACTTTTCTGTGCATGAAGCATAAAGTTTCGGGTAACCAGAACGTTGTCCTTCCTCCCCCGGATAGACAACGGCCGACGGCGCAACGTGTCCATGATAACAGAAACTCCAGGAAAATTCAAAATCTCTGTTGAGCCTTGGCCTTGTCTTATCCTCCTCCTCATGTCGCCATAATAGAGGTAGGGTGGCCAGATAAGGATATTGCCTTTATTTTTGAATGGTTTGGTGAGGTCAACGTTAATATGTAACCTGTCAGGAGTAACAGATGAGATACGCTGCCAGGAATACCCCGGCAGGGGGGAGCGTACACCCGGAAAAACCCTTGTTCTTCGTTGTCCAGAAGTTACTGTCAGGTTTGCATCCCTAATTGAAATTTGTCCAAGAAAGACTGCATCATGTCCATGCACCTGATCGTTGATGGTTACAACCTGATCCGCCAGTCGCCGGCATTGCGGCGCTGCGAAGCCCAGGACCTGGAAGCCGGGCGTCAGGCCCTCCTGACGCTGATGGCCGCTTATCGCCGCGGCCGGCCCCGGCACCAGGTGACGGTGGTCTTCGACGGCTGGCAGGCCGGCGGCTTCCAGGAAAGCCGGGACCAGCACCTGGGAGTGGCCGTCATCTATTCCCGGCGGGGAGAACGGGCCGACGAGGTGATCAAGCGCCTGTTGAGACGGGAAGGGACCCGGGCCGTGGTGGTGAGTTCCGACCGGGAGCTCCAGGACTGGGCTTCCCGGGTGGGCGCCGCCTGGGTCTCGGCCCAGGAATTCACTGGGGATCACCTTCTGGCCGCTCAAGGTGAGGAAGATACTGAGGAGCCCCCGGCCCGGGGACCCGCCAAAAAGGGACCGGCCCGCCGCCTGGCCAAAAAGGAGCGTCAACGCCAGCAACGCCTGCGCAAACTGTGATGCAGGGCTGGCCGCGGGTCAGGCCGGCCGGCCTGGACCCAGGTTGCCATGCTCCTCCCCCCGAAAAATGTTGCTGTTCTTAAATATTTCCCTTATCTTCTTGCAGCCGCCCGCCGATAAACATCTTTAAGGGCCTTGCCAAAGGTTTCATACCATTTTGCAGTGAAATGGCGGCACAGGCTTTCCAACCTGTGCATAAGCAGGAAGAAACCTGCGACAATCAAAAATTTGTCATTTGACCGCGACTCGGTTAAAGGAAGAAAAGGCCGCCACTGCCCTCCCATCGGTTTTTCCCACGTTGACGGGGGCATGCAGATGCTATCGTGCCGGTTCCTGATCGCTCTTTGTCCATCTGTCCCGCAAAAAAGCAGGATTGCCCGGTCCTGACCGCATATCTGCGTTTAGAGGAGGAATGCCGCCGGCTCCTGTCCCTGTCCCAGACCGATCCCTTGACCGGTCTTTATAATCGGGGGTATCTCATGGAAGCCTTAACCCGGGAGATGGAGCGCTCCCGCCGCACCGGCCTGGCCACCGGCCTGGTGATGATGGACCTCAATCATTTCAAGCAGATCAACGACACCTACGGCCATCAGGCGGGGGACGCCGTGCTCGTCAGGGTGGCCTGTTTTTTCCGGGAAAATCTCCGGCAACTGGACATACCCTGCCGGTACGGTGGCGATGAATTTGCCATCATCCTGCCGGGCACCCGCCTCTCCCAGGCCGTGCGCCTGGCCGAACGCCTCTCCGCGGGCCTGGCCGCCCTGTCCCTTAAAGCCGGCGGGCAGAGGGTGACCTTCACCGCCTGCTTCGGCGTGGACAGCTACGACGGCCGGGAGGCCATCGCCCCCCAGGAACTCCTGAGGCGCGCCGACGATTTCCTGCTGCAGGCCAAGGCCCGGGGGGATCTTCCTGTCTGTTCCGCGGCTCCGGCGGATTTGCTGGGGTTGGAGGTGAACGCCCAAGAACGCTCAGCCCTTTTGCCGCCTCGGAAATCTCAAGCCGCGTCTCGGGAGGGCCGGTCATGACCTCTAAGATTTTTTGTCTGACCAGCGGCAAAGGCGGCGTGGGCAAGACCAGCCTCAGCGTCAATCTGGCCTGGACCCTGGCCCGGCAGGGCGTGAGGGTGCTGGTGGTTGACGGCGACCTGGGCCTGGCCAATGCCGACGTCTTACTGGGCCTCACTGTCACCCGCACCATCCGCCACGTCCTGGAGCAGGGTCATGACCCCCTGGAAGCCCTGGTGTATCCTTTGCCCACCCTGGGAGTGCTGCCCGCTTCTTCCGGCGTGCCCGAAATCGTTCATCTCGGCCCCGAAGACCAGGAACAGCTGGCTCCCATGCTTACGGCCTTAAGCCGCCGCTTCCAGCTCACTTTCATCGACACCGCGGCCGGCATCGGCGCGTCGGTGCTCTGGTTCGCCACCCTGGCCGATCATCTTATCCTGGTGATCAACCCCGATCCCACTTCCTTAACCGATGCCTACGCCCTCATCAAGGTCCTGGCCCAGGGGTACCAGCGCCGGGAATTTTCCCTCCTGGTCAACTCGGTGAAAAGCGACGAAGAGGCCTATCAGACCTTTGACACCCTGGCCCAGGTGGCGACGCGCTTTCTCAAGGTGAACGTGCGCTACCTGGGGGCCGTGCCTCTGGACCGGGCCGTGACCCGGGCCGTGCGGGAGCAGACCCCCTTTGTGCAGCTCTTTCCCAAAAGCAAGGCGGCCCGGGCCGTCACCGGCCTGGCCGCCCGCCTGTCTCAGGACCTGGCCCTGGCGTTGTGAAACTAGTGGGGGGGGGGGGGGGGGGGGGGGGGGGGGGGGGGGGGGGGGGGGGGGGGG
>CAZFWX010000050.1:0-22209 GCA_964522695.1 uncultured Desulfobacterales bacterium | reverse complement strand
ATGCGGTGGCCGGCGGCGGCCGCTACAATGGCCTGGCCAGGGACTTGGGCGGACCCGATCTGCCCGCCATCGGCTTTGCCATCGGCCAGGACCGGCTCATGGAGGTGCTGCCTCGCCAGGAGGATGATGGGCCGCCACGGGTCTTTCTGGCCGCCTTGGGAGAGCCGGCCCGGGACGCCGCCTTCGGGCTGCTCCAGGAATTTCGCCAGGCCGGGGTGCCGGCCGAAATGGATTTTCAAGGACGTTCCCTCAAGGCCCAGCTCTCCTTCGCCCACCGTCTGGGAGCCGGGTTCACCATTATTCTGGGTGACCGGGAGCTGGAAACGCAGACAGCTATCCTGCGCCGCATGGCCACCGGCGGCCAGGAGGAAATATCATTAGATATGCTTCTCAGAACTGTGGCGAACCTTATCATTACCGAAAAAGGAAGCCCCCGTGTTTGATTCCCTTGCTGGATTGAAGCGCACCCACTCCTGTGACGTCCTGAGGGCTCAGGACGCCGGCCGGGAGGTGGTGCTCATGGGCTGGGTGCAGCGCGCCCGGGACCACGGCGGCCTGATTTTCATCGACCTGCGGGACCGGGACGGCCTCACCCAGGTGGTTTTCAACCCGGAAGCCCAACCCGAGGCGCACCAGAAAGCCGGCCTCCTGAGGGACGAATACGTCGTCGCAGTCCGGGGCGTCGTTAACTTGCGGCCACCGGACATGATCAATCCCCAGCTCCACACCGGGGAGATCGAGGTCTTGGCCACCGAATTGCGCCTTCTGAACCGGGCCAAGACGCCTCCCTTTGAACTGGAGGACTTCCGGCTGGACATCTCCGAGGCCCTGCGCCTCAAGTACCGCTACCTGGACCTGCGGCGGCCCAGCGTCATGCGGAACATCCTCTTCCGCCACCGGGCCGCCCAGATCACCCGCACCTTCTTGAACGAGCAGGGCTTCATCGAGGTGGAGACGCCCATCCTGACCCGCAGCACCCCCGAAGGCGCCCGGGATTACCTGGTCCCCAGCCGGGTGAGCCAGGGGCTTTTTTACGCCCTGCCCCAATCGCCCCAGCTTTTCAAGCAGCTGCTCATGATGAGCGGTCTGGACCGCTACTATCAGCTCTGTCGCTGCTTTAGGGACGAAGACCTGCGGGCCGACCGCCAGCCCGAATTCACCCAGATCGACATGGAGATGGCCTACATCACCGAAGAGGACGTCTACGCGGTGGTGGAGGGCCTCATCACCGCCCTTTTCTCCCAGCTTCTGGGCATTGAGCTGGCGCCCCCCTTCCCCCGGCTCACCTATAAGGACTGTATGGACCGCTTCGGCCTGGACCGGCCCGATATGCGCTTTGGCCTGGAGTTGAAAGAGGTCACCGATCTCATCGGGGCATCCGAATTCCGGTCCTTCCGGGAAGTGGTGGAGCAAGGCGGCATTGTCAAGGCCCTGTGCGGCCCCGGCCTCAACAAACTGCCCCGGAAAGAGCTGGACGGCTTGATCGATCTGGCCGGGGTGTATGGCGCCAGGGGTCTGGCCTGGGTCAAGGTGCAGCCCGAGGGCTGGCAATCGCCCCTGGCCAAGTATTTTCCCGACGGCGTCAAAGAGGCCATCAACCAGCGCCTGGGCGCAGGGCCTGGCGACCTGCTGCTTTTTGTGGCCGACGCCCCCCAGGTGGCCAACACCGCCCTGGGCCAGGTGCGCCTGCACCTGGGGCAGCGGGAAAACCTCATCTCCGAGGACGCCTTCTCCCTGGTCTGGGTCACCGATTTCCCCATGCTGGAGTACGACGCGGCCGCAGGGCGCTATGTGGCCATGCACCACCCCTTCACCGCGCCCAAGGAAGAGGATATCCCTCTGCTGGCCGCCCAACCCGGCGCGGTGCGGGCCCGGGCCTATGACCTGGTCTTAAACGGTACCGAAATCGGCGGCGGATCCCTGCGCAACTACCGGCGGGATATCCAGGAATTGGTTTTCACGACCCTGGGGATGGGCCAGGCCGAAGCCGAGGAAAAGTTCGGCTTCCTGCTGGAGGCCCTGGAGTACGGCGCCCCGCCCCATGGCGGCGTGGCCTTCGGCTTCGACCGCCTGGTGGCCATCCTGTGCGGCGCCAAGTCCATCCGGGAGGTCATCGCCTTCCCCAAGACCCAGAAGGCCGGCTGCCCCGTCACCCGGGCCCCGGCCGCGGTGGACCCCGAGCAACTCCTGGAACTGGGTTTGCGGGTGGAGAAATAGCTAAATGCGCTGTACGCACCCTACGTTGACTTTACGCCTTTGCGTCTTTGCGGGAGATTTTTCCTCTCGCCAAGGCGCAAGGTCGCCAGGATATACAGAATAAACTTTTCATCATAGGACAATCATTATGGCACGCTGGAATCCCGACCGCAGGCTCCTTGACCACGAGCACACCACCTTTTGGCGCCACCGCCTGGTGGAAGTGGAAGAGCCCAATCTGATGCGGGACATCTTCCCCTATTCGGAAATCGCGCGCATCGATTTCGACTACAAATTCGTCATGCCCCAGCCCCCCGGACAGATGCTCATCACCGACACCACCTTCCGGGACGGGCAACAGGCGCGGCCCCCCTACAGCGTCCGGCAGATCGTGGAGATTTACGACATGCTCTCCCGCCTCTCCGGGCCCAAGGGCATCATCCGCCAGAGCGAATTCTTTCTTTACAGCGAGAAGGATAAAGAGGCCGTGACGCGCTGCCGGGAGCGGGGTTACCGCTATCCCGAAATCACCGGCTGGATCCGGGCCAACGCCAACGACCTGACCCTGGTCCGGGATATGGGGCTGAACGAAACCGGCATCCTCACCTCTGTCTCGGATTACCATATCTTCATGAAGCTCAACTGGGGGCGGCGCAAGGCTCTGGATAACTACCTGGCCATCGTCAAAGAGGCCCTGGCCCTGGGCATCGTCCCCCGGTGCCACTTCGAGGATATCACCCGGGCCGACATCTACGGCTTCTGCATCCCCTTCGCCATCGAGTTGATGAAGCTCCGGGCTGAAAGCGGCATCGACGTCAAGATCCGCCTCTGCGATACCATGGGCTACGGCGTTCCCTACCCCGGCGCGGCCCTGCCCCGGAGCGTCCCCAAGCTGGTGCGGGCCATGATCGACGACGCCGGCGTCCCCAGCCACCTCATGGAGTGGCACGGCCACAACGACTTCCACAAGGTCTTCGTTAACGGCGTCACCGCCTGGCTCTATGGCTGCGGCGCGGTGAACGGCACGCTTTTAGGCTTCGGCGAACGCACCGGCAACAGCCCCATTGAGGGGCTCATCATGGAGTACATCTCGCTCCGGGGCAATAACGACGGCATCGACACCACCGTCATCACCGACATCGCCGAATACTTTGAGCGGGAGCTCCACTACCGCATTCCGCCCAATTACCCCTTCGTGGGCGGCAGCTTCAACGCCACCAGTGCGGGCATCCACGCCGACGGCCTCCTCAAGGACGAGGAGATTTACAACCCTTTCGACACGACCAGGATCCTGAAGCGGCCTCCCACCATCACCATCACCGATAAATCCGGGAAGGCCGGCATTATTCACTGGATCAACGCCCGCCTGCGCCTGGAAGGGGACCGCAAGGTGGACAAAAACACTCCGGGCGTGGGGAAAATCCACAAACGCATCATAGAGTGGTACGATGCCGGGCGCTGCACCTCCATCGCCAACGAGGAGATGGATTCCCTGGCCCGCAAATACCTGCCCGAGCTTTTTGTCTCGGAGTTCGATCTCTTGAAGAGCAAGGTCCACAAGCTGGCCGCCCACCTGGCCGAGGACTTGGCCCAGAAAGAGGAAGTCCGCTCCATGGACCCGGCCCTCCAGGAACCGGCCCTGCAGCAGGTTCTGGACACCTTTCCGTTCATTCAGTTCATGTACGTGGTCAATCTGGAAGGCCGCAAGATCACCCGGAACATCACCCACATCATCGACCGGGCCAAGTACGAAACCATGCAGCTGGAAGAAGACCTCTCCAGCCGGCCCTGGTTCATCGAGCCCATTCGTTCCGGCAAGGTCTATGTCTCGGACTTCTACACCTCCCGGTTTACCGGGGCGCTGTGCATCACCGTCAGTGTGCCCATCCGGGATGACAACGACGAAATCCAGGGCGTGTTGGGCATGGATATCCGCTTCGAAGCCATCGCTAAAATGGAGCAGAACGGGGAGATCTGATGATCGGTACTGCAGGATCAACTCCATAACAGCCCTCCGCTAATTCCCCCCTTTTGTATGGGGGGGGAGGGGGGAGTTGTGAGCTGTTCCTGTAGGTCTCACAATCTCCTTCACCCTGTCGAATGAGGAGTGCGCCGCCCATGTTCGGTGTGTTTTGGGAAGGTCTGCTGGGCCTCATCCTCATCTTCTCCTGGGGCGGTCTGCTGGCCCTGGCCGCCTGGCTGACTCCCCGGTTCGTCGATTATGTGGAGCCCGGCGCCGCTCCCACGCGCTTCGGCCCGGAAGAGCGGAGTATCCCCGCGGCTGGACTGTCTCCGCCCCTGGAAGCCCGCCCGGCTCCGCCGCCGCCACGCGCCGCCATCCGGCTTGAGGAGCCTGCCGATCCCCTGGCGGCCGCGGCCATCGCCTTAGCCCTGAATCTACATCTCGGTGCGGCGGCGCGGCCCTCTCCGCCGCCGTCCCGGGTGTCTCCCGGCAATCCCTGGCCCCTGGCGGGCCGCTGGCAGGCCATGCAGACCCGCCTGCAAATGCACAAGAGATAACCCATGCCCCGCTATCATCTGACCATTGCCGACAAGACCTTCGACGTGGAGATCCTTTCCGCGCAGGGCGGCCAGGCCCGGGTTCTGGTCAACGGCCGCCCCTATGACGTGAGATATCAGGAGGCTCCCGCCGGTGCGCCGGCGGCCGCTGCGTCTGCCCCGGCCATGGCCCGGCTTGCGCCTTCTCCTGCTCCCGAAATGGAGCGGCCCTCTCCCCCGGCTCCTTCCTCCCCGGAGGCGGCCCCGTCTTTGGCCGGGGAGGCAGGAGCCGTCACTGCGCCCATGCCCGGCACCATCCTGGAAATCCTGGTCAAGACCGGCGACGCCGTCAAGGCCGGCGATGTCGTGGTCAAGCTGGAGGCCATGAAAATGGAAAACGACGTCCCCTCCCCGGTGGCCGGGGTGGTCTCCCAGGTCCGCGTGGCCAAAGGTGCCAACGTCACCAAAGGGGAAGTCCTGCTCGTGGTCGCCCCGGGCTGAGGAGCGCGCCATGCTCGGTGAACTTCACCTCATCGCTTTCGCCCTCACCCTCCTCGTCACCGCCCTGGCCCTGGTTCTGGGATATGTGGCCGTGGTGCACCGCCTCCAGTCCGTCTTTCTGCTGCCCCTGGCCGTGGGCTTGCTCCTGGGCAATCTGCCCGCCCTGTCCCTGGTCCAGGTGCTCGGCCCCTTCTGGCACACCCTCCAGGCCGGTTTGGATTCAGGCCTCTATGTGGCTCTCATCCTGCTGGGCTGGGGCGCAGGGGGCAACCTGGGCAGCCTCATCGCCCACCCCCGGCAAATGCTCCTGGGCCTGTTGACGCCCCTGGCCTTTTTTGCCGTTCTGCTGCTGGCCCACGCCCTGGGCTTTAACCTGGCCCAGGCCGGCAGCATCGCCTTAATCGGCGGCGGCGACGGCCTCTCCGCCTCTTTCCTGGCCACCCAACTGGCGCCGGAGCTCTCCGGCCCCGTGTCTCTGGCCGCCTTCACCCTGGTGGGCCTGCTTTTCCTCGTCCAGCCTGTTCTGGTGCGCCTGCTCACCACCCGGCAGGAACGCATGCTGCACCTGCCCCCCACCCGCAAGATCACACGGCGGGAAGGGCTTCTTTTCGCCGTGGCCGGCTTCCTTATCACCATCCTCATTGTGCCCCACGCCGCGCTCCTCACCGGCATGTTTTTTTTGGGCGCCATGATCAAGGAATCGGGCGTCCTGGATCGCCTGTCCCGCACCCTGGCCAACCGCCTGGCGGAAATCATGGCCCTGCTCCTGGGCCTGGCCGTGGGCAGCCGCTGCCAGGCCGCGACCCTCATCTCTTTGGATTTTGGAGTCATTATTCTCCTGGGGCTCGTCTCCCTGAGCCTGGCCAACGTGGTGGTCATCCTGGGCATCAAGCTGGTCAACCTGTTCCTGGAGAAAAAAATCAATCCCCTGCTTGGCATCGCCGCGGTGGGCCTGGTTCCCGACGCCGCCCACCTGGCCCAGGTTCTGTGCCGCAAGGAAGACCCCCTGGGCAATCTTTACCCCCATGCCCTGGCCTCCAGCCAGGCCGCCCTGCTCATTGCCACCTTGACCGCCGGCCTCCTCTGGAGTATCCTGGGCCGCGGCTGACGTGAGATCGCGGAAGGCGCACGGGCTAAAGCCCAGCCCCGCCGTATCCTTTCTTCTGAGAAAGTGAGGGAATCCATGGACAATAAAGAAAAACTGGCGGAACTCAAGGCCAAGTACGACGCCACCGTGGACAAGGTCTTGAAGAAAATGCCGGAGCGTAAGGCGGAATTCGTCAACACCTCCGGCATTCCTGTGGCCCGGGCCTACACCCCCCTGGACATGGAGGAATTCGATTATGTGACCCAGTTGGCCATGCCCGGCCAGTACCCCTTCACCCGGGCCGTGCAGCCCACCGCTTACCGCGGGCGCTTTTGGACCATGCGCCAGTACGCCGGTTTCGCCACCGCAGAGGAGACCAACGAGCGTTACAAGTTCCTGCTGAAGAGCGGCCAGACGGGGCTGTCCGTGGCCTTCGACCTGCCCACCCAGATCGGCTACGACTCGGACCACGAGCTGGCCCGGGGCGAGGTGGGCAAGGTGGGCGTGGCCATCGACTCCCTGTGGGACATGGAGCGCCTCTTTGCGGGTATTCCCCTGGATCAGGTGTCCACCTCCATGACCATCAACTCCCCCTGCGCCATCATCCTGGCCATGTACCTGGCAGTGGCCGAAAAGCAGGGCATCCCCTTCGACAAATTGCGGGGCACCGTCCAGAACGACATCCTGAAGGAATACCCGGCCCGGGGCACCTACATCTTCGGCCCCCGCAAATCCATGCGCCTCATCACCAATATTTTCGAATACTGCACCCAGCATGTGCCCCAGTGGAACACCATCAGCATCAGCGGCTACCATATCCGGGAGGCCGGCTCCACCGCAGTGCAGGAGGTGGCCTTCACTTTGGCCAACGGCATCGCCTACGTGGAAGCGGCCATCGCCGCAGGCATGAAGGTGGATGAGTTCGGGCCGCGCTTGAGCTTTTTCTTTAATTCCCACCTGGACTTCTTTGAAGAGATCGCCAAGTTCCGGGCCGCGCGCCGCCTCTGGGCCAAGATCATGAAGGAGCGCTTCGGCTCCACCGACGTGCGCTCCCAGATGTTGCGCTTCCATACCCAGACTGCGGGCTGCAGCCTCACCGCCCAGCAGCCCCTGAACAACATCATGCGCACCGCCTTCGAGGCCATGGCTGCCGTGCTGGGCGGCACCCAGTCCCTGCACACCAACTCCTACGACGAAGCCCTGGCCCTGCCCTCGGAAACGGCCGTGCAGGTGGCCCTGCGCACCCAGCAGATCATCGCCCACGAAACCGCAGTCTGCGACACCGTGGATCCCCTGGCCGGCTGCTATTACGTGGAATATCTCACCGACGAGATCGAAAAGCGCGCCAAGGATTACATCGACCAGATCGACAAGATGGGCGGCGCGGTGGCGGCCATCGAAAAGGGGTTCATCCAGAAGGAGATCGGCGACAGCGCCTACCGCTACCAGCGGGAAATCGAGAAGAACGAGCGCATCGTCGTGGGCCTCAATAAATTCCAGGTGGCCGGAGAGGAAAAGCCCAAAGACCTGCTCAAGGTGGACCCCAGCGTGGGCGACCGCCAGGTGGCCCGGCTCAAGGAACTGAAGAGCACCCGGGACAACGCGGCCGTCAGCCAGGCCCTGGCGGAACTTAAGGCCGCGGCTGAAGGCGCGGACAACCTCATGCCGCCCATCTACAAGGCGGTGACAAGCCTGGCCACCCTGGGGGAAATCTGCGACACCCTGCGGGCCGTCTTCGGCGAATACGAGATGGCGGTGATGTGATTCGACTGGCGGGGAGGGCCGGGAAAGGGGATTGACATCCCACCTTCCCCCGAAGCCTCGGGCGACAAGGAGATTGGGAAATGCAGGCAGAGAGAAAAATCAGAGTGCTGGCGGCCAAGCCGGGTTTGGACGGTCATGATCGGGGCATTAAGGTCATCTGCGCAGCCCTGCGTGATGCCGGCATGGAGGTCATATACACGGGGCTGCGGCAAACCCCGGAGCAGATTGTCAACGCCGCGGTGCAGGAAGATGTGGACGTCATCGCCATGAGCTGCCTCTCCGGGGCCCACGGGTACCTGTTCCCCCGGGTCATGGAGCTCCTGGCGGACAAAAAAATCGACGACATCCTGGTCATGGGCGGCGGCATCATCCCCGAAGAGGATGTCCCGGCTCTCAAGAGCGCAGGCATCGCCGCCATCTTCACCCCCGGCACCGACACCGGCGACATTGTCACCTTCATCCAGGGCAATCTCAAAAAACATTAGGGATTACCCTGGGCTGGACGCAGGGAAGACGGGAGTCAGCCGTGCCGTACGTCAACATCAAGATCACCCGGGAAGGCGCCACCAGCGCCCAAAAGGCCGAACTCATCAAGGGAGTGACGGAACTTTTGCAAAGAGTGCTGCACAAGAACCCCCAAACCACCGTGGTGGTCATTGATGAAGTGGACACGGACAACTGGGGGATCGGCGGGGAAACGGTGACCGTCAGAAGACGGGCCTCATCGCCCCCGGTGTGAGTCCGCACTTTCAGGGGATGAGTGCAGGCAGGAGGTAGGCCGTGAAGATGAAGACAGGCGTCTGCAAACACTGGCTGGTTTTCTTGGCATCTCTAATTTTGGCTTTGAGCCTGGTTCTGGGACCGGCGGCGGCTGCCGGGCCGGAAGGGGGCTCCCCCGGGGCCGGCGGCCAGGTGGAAAAGCCGGAAGGAGAGAAGGCCAAGCCCAAGGGGGTTGCCAAGCCCAAGATGATGGAGCCGGAAAAGCCGGAGGGCCAGGACACGGAATCCAAGTTTAAAACCCGGGGGATGCAACCGCCGCCCGCGGCCCGGCCGGCGGGAAAGGGCATTCACATGCCCGGCGGCGGCCAGCCCATCCGTTCCAAGGAATCACCGGAATAGAAGCGCTGCAGTCATAAGGAGGATTTGCCGTGCACATGAACCTGGGAAGGCTCTCCCGGCGATTGACCGCAGTCGCGGCCCTGGGGCTGATTTCCGTTTTGGCGGCGGGGCCCCTGTTTGCCGAAGAGGGCGCACCTGCCTCGGGCGGCGCGAAAGCCCCGGTCACGCAAGCGCCGCCTCCGGGCAAATCCGTGGAGACGCCTCCAGGAGCCAAGAAGGGGAAGGCCCGCTATTACAGGAGAATGCCAGAGCCTGCTCCGGCCAAGGAACCGGCCATGGCGCCGCCTCCGGCCAGGGCCCGAAGCGGCCAGTTTGGCGGGCAGCCCATCCGCTCCAAAGACGCTCAGGAGTAAAATTCGAGGAAGATTTTCGGGGCTTCAGGGGCAGGGGACGCGGAGGCAGCGCCATTTTCGTTGCCTGACGCGAAGAATCTCATAATTGCGGGTGGGAGTCCACCCGGACGGTTGAGGGGAAACTCATGCAGGGTAGGGAAAAACGGCCTGATGGCTGGCGGCGTCTGGCAATGATCCTGGGACTGGCCGCCTGTCTGGTTCTGGGGGGGATGCCCTTAAATGGGGACCTGCACGCCGGCGGCGACGAACAGCCCGCAGCCTTGAAAGGGGCCAAGGGCAAGCCGGAAGATGTCAAGACAGGCAAGGAACCGGGCATGAAAGCCGGCGGCCAGAGCAAGCCGGAGCCCCAGCCGCAACCCGAGATACGCACGCGGGAAGCGATGCCGGGGAAGGCCAAGAAGGCCAAAAAGGCCTCTCCCGGAACCTTCGGGGGCCAGACCATCCGCTCCAAGGAAGGAACGGAATAGCCCTTCGGGCCGCGCCTTTTCGCCGCAGCAGTCAACCTGATCATTGAAAGGCACGCCGGGTCCGGAAGGACCGGGCGTGCCTTTTTTATCAGGGCATGGAGAAAAAAGTTGCCTGAGAGAGGCAGGATGCCCCCACAGTAGCTCCCAACCTCCCCAGGAAACACCCCACGTATCCTGTCCAAGAAATACCATGCAAATCTCTGGTTCTTTTCTCCCCCTCCCCCCGTGGGAGGGGGATGGGGGGAGGGGGAATGCCGCTGCCACCACCTGAATTTCACCCCCACCACTCCCACCCATCAAGAGGGAGGGAGGAAATCCTGTGGCGACTTTTTCTGGTATTACCGGGACGTGACACTATCCCATGGCGCTAATTGCTTATTTCCTCTTGCTTTGCGCCCGGCGCTCCACCATCTTGACGAATTCCGGGTCCACCTTGTAGCCCAGTTTCTGGGCCTGACGCAGTTCCTCCAGGGCCTTCTGGAAATCCTCGGTGCTGAAGTAAACCAATGCCCGGTTATGGTAGGCCCAGGCATAGTTGGGGTCGATTTTCACGGCCTGATCATAATCGGCCAGGGCCTGGCTGTTCTGGCCTTTGGCCCACTTGGCCCGGCCCCGGTAGGTATAGAGAGCAGCGTCATTGGGTTTGGCCTTGATGGCCTGGGTGAAATTGTCGATGGCCTGATCGAAGCGGCCCTGTTCGCATAGAACCAACCCCTGATCCACCAGGGCTTTCACGTCCTGGGACGCGGCCGGGCCGCTGCTGATGAACCCTACAGCCAGCATCGCCAGGGCGAAGAAGAAAAGACGTTTCATGAAAGGTGAACCTCCTGTGATTTAGAGATGGAAAAACGTTCAGTGTTAAAAAGCTCTCCGGGTAAGCGGCGCTTTCCAGACAATGCCCCACCTGGCGGGAAAATCCCTCACACCGAGCATTGGCGGCATTCCTCAGAGAACTCATGTGCCAGCGTTAAACCCGGCGGGGGCAGGCTGAGGACCTGCTCGGGCCGGGAACCGTAGCGGTAAACGGTGATGCCTTTGAGCCCCAGGCTGTGGGCCAGTTTGAAAGCCCGGGCCACGTCCGCCTCCGTGGCATCGGGGGCCAGGTTGATGGTTTTGGACACCGCGTTGTCCACATACCGCTGAAACGCCGCCTGCATCTTCACCTGGTATTCCACGCTGACCTCGAAGGTGGTGGGAAACAGGCGCCGCAGTGCTTCCGGAGCGTCAGCAAAGGGACGCACCCGGCCAGTGGCCACGATGCGGGAAAGCCACGCCTCTTTGTCCAGCCCGAGGGCCCCCAGTTTTTCCAGGAACAGGGGATGGACCTCGTCGAATTCTTGCCCTTCCAGGGCCCGGCGGCGGTAGGCCAGGGCAAACAGGGGCTCGATGCCGCTGCTCACCCCGGCGATGAGACTGATGGTGCCGGTGGGAGCGATGGTGGTCACCGTGGCGTTGCGCCGGGGTGGCCGCCCGGCGTCATGCCAGCGGCTCTGGTAGAAATTGGGGAAGGGGCCCCGTTCCCGGGCCAGCAACTGGGACTGGTCCACCGCCACCGCGGCTATCCGGCCCATAAGCTCCTCCGCCAGGGCCAGGGCCTCATTGGAGTCGTAGGGAAGGCCCAGCAGGATGAAAAGGTCCGCCAACCCCATGACCCCCAGGCCGATCTTGCGGTTGGCCCGGGTGATGTCGGCGATCTGGGGCAGGGGATAGTGGTTCTGATCGATGACATCGTCCAGAAAAGTGACCCCCAGGCGCACCAGACGCTCCATCTCCTCCCAGTTGATGCGGCCGTCCGTCACCATGCGGGTCAGGTTGAGGGAGCCCAGATTGCAGGATTCGTAGGGCAAAAGCGGCTGTTCGCCGCAGGGATTGGTGGCCTCCAGCCGGCCCAGTTCCGGGGTGGGGTTGGAGTATTCCATGGCGTCCAGGAACAGCAGGCCCGGATCGCCGGAGGTCAACGCCGCCTGGCACATGGCCGCGAAAACCTCCCGGGCCGGCAGCCGGCGCACTTCCTGGCCGGTGCGGGGATTGATCAGGGGATAGTCGCCGCCCTTTTCCACCTGCTCCATGAAGGCGTCGGTCACCCCTACGGAGAGGTTGAAGTTGGTCAGCACCCCCGGCTTGGTCTTGGCCCGGATGAACTCCAGGATATCGGGGTGGTCCACGTTCAAAATGCCCATGTTGGCCCCCCGGCGCCGTCCCCCCTGCTTCACCACATCGGTGGTGACGTCGAAAATGCGCATGAAGCCCACAGGTCCCGACGCCACCCTTCCGGTGCTGCGCACCTGGTCGCCTTTGGGCCGCAAGTGGGTGAAGGTGAAGCCCGTGCCGCCGCCCGTCTGGTGGATGAGGGACATGTCCCGCACGGCTTCCATGATGCTGCGCATGTCGTCGTGCACCGGAATGACGAAGCAGGCCGACAGTTGCCCCTGGGGCAGGTCGGCGTTCATCAGGGTGGGGGTGTTGGGCAGAAAGGAGAGCGTGGCCAGGGCCTCGTAAAAGGCCTGGGTCTGGCGGGCCACCGCTTCGCTGCCGCCGTAGCGCGCCTCGGCTGCGGCCACGCCCCGGGCCACACGCCGGAAAAGCTCGTCCGGGGTCTCCACCACGCGGCCATCCGGGTCCCGCCGGAGATACCGCTCCTCCAGAACCCGCAGGGCAATGGGACGAAAAGTCGGCAACTCTGAGGTCATAACGGGAGATCAGTCATAGAGAGAAAAATGGCGGGGGAGACCGCCCCTGGCCGCCTCACCTGGCGGGCACAGAGGCCCGCCCCACCCTGAGGCTGGCTGCGTTTAGTCAATAATCCCCCACTTGCGGGCCCGTTCCTGGTAAGGGGGCGGGAATTCCGGGGAAAAGTTCTGATACACGGTGACGGGATAGCGGGCGCCGATCTTCCGGCCCGACTCCTTGAGTCCGGCCAAGAGCGGCCCCAGATAACGGCAGGGAAAGCTGATCACCAGTTCGTCGTCCTGGGTCATGGAAAAGATGCGGTCGCCCATGCCGGGAATGGTCACCAGGACCTTGTCCCGGCGATGGGGCCCGATGAGGTAGGTGCTGCACTCCACTTTCCCGCCGAAATCGCCCGTCACTCTTTGGCCCACCGAAAAGGCGGCCGCCTGGATGAGGCGCATAATCTGGGCCGGATTGCCGTACACCGCCACCACCTGGGGATCCAGGGCCAGGCGGTCCAGGGGGGCGAGATACAGGGCGCCGATCTCGCCGGGGCTGAAGCGGGGCAGGGCCTCCACTTCCTGGAGGGCCGGCCCCATCTCCGCGTGGAAGCCCACCTCACAGAACAGCTGGCCCAGCTCCAACCCGGGGTCTGCGGCGGGAGCGAAGCCAAAGGCCAGCATGCCGGGAACGCAGATGAGATCATCCTTGGCCAGCCCCACCGGCCAGCCGTAGAGCCGGGCCATGGTTACTCCCTGGCAGATGGTCACTTTCTTGCCGAAGACCCGGGAAGGTCTCCTGGTCTTCTCGGGCAAATCAGCGGCATCTGCACAGAAAGAAATACCCAGGGGCTCGGTTCTCAGGCGCAAATCCCCCTTCAACTGGTTGGCCGCATCCCGGTAGTCCATCGCGCTCCTTTTCCGGCAAGAGCTGACGGCTCCCGCCTGCCGTTGTATAATACCTGTGATAATAAGGGCCGGAAGGGGAAGATGCAAGCCTTAGACGCCCTTTTCCCTTGTCATATGAAGGATACCCGCTCTCGGGCGTCTGCCCGAAATTTAAAGATGGTGAGAAGATCCGGATCAATTCGGCAAAGGCTGGGCGCCTGGTGGCGCCGGTGGCCGGGTCCGCCCGCCCTGGACTGGGTGCAGGTGGAGGTAACCACCTACTGCCAGGCCGCGTGCCGCTATTGTCCCCGCACGGCCTGGCGGGAAATCTGGCAAAACCGCCACCTGCCCAGGGAGATCCTGGTCCAGCTCTTGCCGTCGCTCAAGCGCACGGGCCATGTCCACCTGCAAGGCTGGGGCGAGCCCCTGCTGCACCCCCATTTCTTCGATTTGGTGGCCCTGGCCAGGGCCGCAGGCTGCCGGGTGGGCACCACCACCAACGGTCTGCTGATCACCAAGGAGACGGCCGTGCGCCTGGTGGAGTCGGGACTGGACGTGGTGGCCTTCTCCCTGGCCGGCATCGGGGAGACCCACAACGTCTGGCGTCCCGGAACCACCTACCGGCAAGTGCTGGAGGCAATCCGGACTCTGCAGGACGTGAAAGCGCGCCTGGGCCGCACCGCCCCTGCGGTCAATATCGCTTACATGCTGCTGCGTTCCGGCCTTAAGGACCTGGACCGGCTGCCGGACGAGCTGGCGGGTCTGGGGCTGGGCCAGGTGGTTATCAGCACTCTGGACCTGGTGCCGGCCCCGGAGTTGGCCCGGGAATCGCTTGCCGCCGCGCCAGGCCCGGAGCAAACCGTCCTGTCCGCCCGGCTGGAAGCCGTGGCCGCGGCTGCCGCCCGCCAGGGGTTCCGTCTCCATTACCCCCTTCCTCCTGCCGGTGCGGACCCGCGCCGCTGCCCCGAAAATGTCCTCAAGGCCCTCATCGTTTCAGCCCAGGGAACCGTCTCCCCCTGTGTTTTTCTGAACTTGCCCGAAGGTGGCATCTTCTATTCTGACGGCCGCCCCCATCCCTGCCATCCCCTGGCCTTCGGTTCCCTGCAGGAACACTCCCTGACCGAAATCTGGCGGTCTCCGGACTGGGAAAGATTCCGGGCCGCCTGGGCCGGCCCCGGGCCTCTTTTTTCTTGTCGGCACTGTCTCAAACTGCCGGGCCGGAAAAAATTAGCACACTGCGAATAATAGGTTGAAAAAATTACAGATATGTTTAATTGTAGGCATGAAAACCCAGGCTTTTTTCAAGCCGCGACGCCACTGGACCGGACCGCTCTGGGCCAGGGGCGCGGGCGGTCAAGGATGCCCTTCTTCTTCGTGACTCTTATCAGGCAAAGGAGGTGAGAAACAGCCGCTCCGGGAGCGAGCGGAGAAATGATATGGCCCCATAACCCATGCCCCTGAGAAAGCCGGGTGGCCTGCCCGGCCGGGACAGACTACGGTGAAGGGAGAAGGAGGACCTGATGAAATTTTATGAGATGCAGCGTATCAAAAAAATCTTGGGACTGCCCGACTCAGCCACTGCCAGCCAGATCGAGGGCAGGATTGCTGAGCTCATGGGCAAGGAAGAGGAACTGGAGGCCTTACGGGGCAAATGGGAATCCCGGGAGGAGGAGGAACTCAAGGTCAGCCAATGGCAGGCCCTGTACAAGTCGGAGGACTGGCTGGGCTGCTGGATCGGCCTGGGGATCATTGCCGTTGCCATTATCGTCTTTAATCTCGCCAATGTGACCTTTAAAGCCCCCGTGTTCCGGTGGACCACCGACGGAGAGTTCCAGTCTCACATTGCCGCCATGGCGCCGGTGGTGAGCCAGATCATTAAGCAGGCCGAAGCCAAGGGAGAAACGGCCTTGCAGGAGCAGGCCCTGGCCCTGCAATCGGCGGTTACGGCCAAGAACCGCAAGGCCGTAGGGGCCGCCGCCAAAAAGCTGGAGGACGCGGCCAAGGCGGTCAAGGACAAGGACTTGAAGGCCAAGGCCGGCCAGGTGGGCAAAGATTTCAGCTCCCAGGCAGGCAGGCTCCTGGATAAGGTCCTCACCTGGGACAATATCCTCCTGGCCCTTTACATCGGCCTGGCCTACCTGGGCATCGGCATCATCGGCATGGCCCTCATGGGCCAACCCGTGGGCTACTTCATCACCGGCTTCCCCTTCGTCTTCCTCATATCCTGGCTGGCCCTGTTTCTGGCGGGCAACTACACCATCCACGAATACGGGCTGGAATACGTGCTCTTCTGCCTGGTCATCGGGCTTCTGGTGAGCAATACCGTGGGGGTGCCGGAATGGATGATGCCCGCGGTGAAGACGGAATTCTACATCAAGTCCGGCCTGGTCATCCTGGGCGCCCGGGTCCTGTTCGGCGTCATCATGAAAGCAGGCTTTTTGGGCATGATCCAGGCCCTGGCGGTGGTGGGCGTAGTCTGGTACGGCTGCTGGTGGCTCTGCAAAAAGCTGGACATTGACGACGAATTTTCCGCCATGCTGTCCAGCGCGGTGTCCATCTGCGGCGTCTCCGCGGCCATCGCCACTGCGGGCGCGGTGAAGGGCGACCCCAAGAAGCTCTCCTACGTCACCTCCATCGTGCTGGTATGCGCGGTGCCCATGATGGTGCTCATGCCCATCATCAGCAAGGCCTTCGGCATGCCCGACGCGGTGGCCGGGGCCTGGCTGGGGGGCACCCTGGACACCAGCGGCTCTGTGGTGGCGGCGGGCGCGCTCATCAGCGACCTGGCCATGAAGGTGGGCGTCACCGTGAAGATGTCCCAGAACGTGCTCATCGGCCTGGCCGCGTTCATCCTCTCCGTGGTCTGGACCATGAAGGGCGCCGCCACGACGGGCGAAAAGCCCAGTCTGATGGAGATCTGGTACCGCTTCCCCAAGTTCGTCCTGGGCTTTCTGGCGTCCTCGCTGCTCTTCTCCTTTGTGCTGAGCGAGGCCACCACCAAGGCCATCAGCCGACCCCTGCAGAATCTCGAGGTCTGGTTTTTCGCCCTCGCCTTCACCAGCATCGGCCTGGAGACCCGCTTTCTGGACATCGCCAAGCTGGGCGGCGGCCGGCCGGCCCTGGCCTTCCTGGTGGCCCAAGGCTTCAACGTGCTGTGGACGCTGATCCTGGCCTACCTGCTCTTCGGCGGCGTTATCTTCCCGGCGCCCAAGTTTTAAGGGATAGCCGTACTTTGTCAACAATCTGATCTCAGCCGGGGCTCCTACAAGGGGAGCCCCGTTTCTTATGAGCCAGGGATCAGGTTGATTTTTCCTGGCCAGGTCTTAGTATAAAAGGGCGAGTCGTTGGCCGGGATTTAATCGCAGGCTTCCACCGGCCAAGGGAAAAAAAGAAAAAACTTCAGCAACTAAATCACTGCAGAGAGAAGAGACTTTTCTTCATAAGCACTTCTTTGTTCTGGTTCCCAAGCTCCTGCTTGGAAACCCCTATGGCTGCGAAGCTCTGCTTCGCTCCAGCAGTGCCGGACCACCCCATTCGGGGAGGTTGCCAAGCCAAGTTTGGCGGGCAACCTCGTTCCCAGGCGGGAGCTTGGGAACGAAAAAAAGGCGGGGTGCGCTTCACTTTCCCGCCCTACGGGTTCAACGGTTCTGGCGGCGGGCGGGAGGCGCGCCCGATTGACCGGGGAAGAGAAAAGGCTTGAGCAAGCCAACTTCGCCTGAAATAAGGAATTTTTCTTCATAAGGACAATTCTATGGACTGGGCCGCCTTAGGTCTGGACAAGCTGGACTGGAAGTTCTTCGCCGGCATCTTGAACATCGTTATCATCGACCTCATCCTGGCCGGCGACAACGCCGTGGTCATCGCCATGGCGGTGCGCTCCCTGCCCCGGCGGCAGCGCCGGTGGGGCATTATCCTGGGCGCGGGGGCGGCTGTGCTTTTGCGGGTAGTCCTCACCTTCTTTGTGGCCAAGGTGTTGGAAATCCAGTTCATCAAGCTGGCGGGCGGCGTGCTCATCGCCTGGATCGCGGTGAAGCTTTTTGTGGAGGGCGCGCCCGAACAGGCTGACAAGGAGGCCAAGACGCTGCTCCAGGCCATGTGGCTCATCGTGGTGGCGGACATCACCATGAGCCTGGACAACGTCCTGGCTGTGGCCGGCGCCTCCCACGGCAATCTCTTCCTGCTGCTCTTCGGCCTGGCCCTGTCCATCCCCCTGGTGGTCTTCACCAGCAACCTGCTCTCCATGCTCATGGACCGCTATCCCATCATCATCTATATCGGGGCAGCGGTCTTGGGCCGGGTGGCCGGGGAAATGATCTTCACGGACCCTTGGGTGGTGCGCTGGCTGGCCCCCCCCGCCTGGTTCTCCTACGCCATGGAGGCGCTCTTGGCGGTGGGCGTCATCGTGGTGGGCAAGCTGTGGATCAAGTTTATGTTTCGCAAATCCAAAGCCGGTCAACCGGCCCCGGCCCGGGAAGCCTCTTCTGAGGAGAGTCTGTCGGCCCGGCGGCCGGATGAGGGATAATTATGGCGATTCTGGCGGTTTCCCGGGAATACGGCAGCGGCGGCCGGGACATCGGCCGCCTGGTGGCGGGGCGGCTGGGCTACGAGTTTGTGGACAAGGAACGCCTCTTTCAGGACTTGGATAAGGCCGGGGCGCGCTGGGGGAGGGTCTCCCGGGAATTGGACGAGGTCTGCCCCACCCTGTGGGAGCGCCACGACTGGCAGTACCGCGGTTACGTGGCCCTGATGGAAGCCCTCATCTTCGACTACGCGGTCCGGGACAAGGTGGTCATCATCGGCCGGGGCGGGTTTTTTCTGCTGCGGGGAGTGCCGTTTTGCCTGAGGGTACGGCTGGTGGCTTCAGTGGACGTGCGCCTGGAGCGCCTCATGGTGCGGGAAAGCCTGGACCGGGATGCCGCCGCGCAGCTCATGAGCCGGGTGGACAACGACCGGGCCTGCTACCTCAAAGCCAACTACGGCATCGATTGGCTGGCCGAGGATTTATACGATCTGGTCCTGAATACCGGGCATCTGAGCTATGCTGAGGTGGCCGACCTCTTGGTGCAGGGCCTGGCCGATAAGGAGCGCCTGGCCACCCCGGAGGCCAGGGCCAGACTGCAGGACGAGGCCCTGGCCCGCCGGCTCAAAGCCCGTCTGGCCACCGATGGCCGCCTGCTGCTGCCCACCCTGGAGGTGAGCCTCAAGGAAGGGGCCCTGCTGGTCACGGCCACCATTCATACTCCCAAGGAACAGCATCTGATTCAGGAGATTACCCGGGATCTGTGCGGGGCGCGGGCCGTGCGGCTCGACCTGCATCACCGGGTGTAAGGGCAAAAAAACTGGCCGGGTGGGGGAGGAACCCGGCCAGTCGGTGAAAGGAGAAAATGGTATATGAACTTTGATTAAGGGGGGGATGTGGGTACCTTAGTTTGGGTCCATATACGCATTGTTTATCTGCATCAAATATGCCATTTTTACAAGCGTCATAATTGATCAAATATATCAATATGATAGATAGATTTAACCCAAGTCGCCTTTTTGACCCTTTTCTCCCGCAGTTCAAATATTTTTACGGGCGTAAACCTGGAAACAGGAGGTTTTATTGTAACCTGCTGTTAATAATGGATAATTGTATTTCCTAAGAAATATGCCCGTCTGTCCCGCCGATTCAATTTTTTTTCGCTACCCCTCCAGGATGAGATGACCCCGAGGCGTCATCTGCACCTGGAAGCCCTCCAACACCAGTAACGTGGAGAAATCCTCCACAATCAGGGCGGGCCCTGGAAGGCGCCAGCCCGGCTCCAGGTGCGGGCGGCAGCAGACGGGGACCTCCACCGCGCCTTCAGGCAGCCACACAGTGGTGCGCCGGGGAAGATTGCCGCTCTCAGGGGACATCAGGGGCCGCAAAAGGGGGAGAGAGGCAAAAGGCTCCGGCGCCATCAGGCTCAGGCGCAGGAGCACGGCTTCCAGTTCACGGTCAAAAAAACAGTGCCCGTACAGCCGTTGGTGGCGGCGGTGAAATTCCTCGCGCCATGCCGGCGTCAGGGGCACGGGCAGGGTGTGGCTCTGCCCCCGGTAGCGCAGCTCCACCGTAGCCGCGGCGGCAAGCGATCTCAAATCGTCGCAGTCCGCCTTCATCTCCTCCAAGGCCTCGTTGCTGAGCTCTCCATAGGCCTTTTCCAAAGACGCAAAGGACAATTCCTTGTCCGGCATCAGCAGGGTGCGGGAGAAATCCCGGCGCAGGCCGGCCAGCGCCATGCCCAGGGCCGAGAGCACCCCGGCATGGGCCGGTATAATGATGCGGCGGATGCCCAGTTCCCGGGCCAATTCACAGACATGCAGGCCGCCTGCCCCGCCAAAGCCCAGCAAGGTGAACTGCCGGGGGTCATAGCCCTTCTCCAGGCTCACCGCGGCCAGGGCCTTGGCCATGGTGGCGTTGGCGGTGCGCAGGATGGCCAGGCACAGCTCCACCGGCCCCACGCCGAATTCTTGCGACAACCGCTTCACGGCCTGCCGGGTGGCCGACAGGGCCAGGGGCATCCTGCCTCCCAGAAAGCTCTCGGGCAACAGGCGCCCCAGGAACAGCTGGGCGTCGGTCACCGTCACCTGCCCGCCTTGGCCGTAACACACCGGGCCGGGGTCCGCCCCGGCGCTGGCAGGCCCCACCCGCAGCGCCCCGCCTTGGTCCCGGTAGGCGATGGAGCCGCCGCCCGCGCCCACGGTGTGGATGTCCATGACCGGCAGCCCCAGGGGAAAGCCGTCCAGGCAGTAGTCGCCGGTATAGGGGATTTCCCCGGCCAGCAAGGCCACGTCCGTGGAGGTGCCGCCCATGTCCAGGGTGAGCAGATGGTTTGCGCCCTCTCCCTGGCCCACCTTAAAGGCCCCGGCCACGCCGCCCGCCGGCCCGGAGAGTATGGTGGTCAGCCCCCAGGAACCGGCCTGCCGGGCGGGCAGAAAGCCGCCGTTGGATTGCTGGATATAAAGGGGTGTTTCGGGCAGCGCCCGGGACCAGGCCCCCAGGTAACGCTCCAAAACCGGTCCCAGGTAGGCGTTGAGGACGGTGGCGCAAGTGCGCTCGTACTCCCGGATTTCCGGCAGCACCCGGCTGGAAAGGGAAATGGGGACGCCCAGAGGGCTGAGGCCCTGGCCCAGCCGTTCTTCATGGGCCGGATGGGCGTAGGCGTGCAGGAGACAGATGGCCACTGCTTCAGGGGCTAATTTCCGCACAGCCTCTCGCACTTTAGCGATTTCTGCGGACGTGAGCGGCAACCGAATGGACCCGTCCGCCTTGAGCCGCTCAGCCGCGCCGATAACCTGATCCCGGTTTAACAGGTTGGCTGGCCGGCTGGGAGACAGATGAAAGAGATGGGGCCTGGTCTGGCGGCCAATGAAAAGGACGTCCTCGAAACCCCTGGTGGTAATGAGCGCCACCCGAGCCCCGGTGCGGGTGAGAAAGGCATTGGTGCCCACCGTGGTGCCGTGGACCACCTCCAGGCCGGTAAGACCCTGGGGGCAGAGTTCCCGTAAACCGGAGAGGATGGCGGCCAAGGGGTCCTGTGGCGTGGAAGGAACCTTGTGAATCCAGCCGCCTTGGGGACCAAGAAAGACAAAATCGGTGAAGGTGCCGCCGGTGTCAATGCCGATGCGCATGGGGAAATTTGTCAGACACGCTTCATTGGAGGAGGGGGCAGGGCAGGGTGCCTTTCCCTTACAATTCATCGCTTTTCCAGAAAACGCATGAGCCGGCTCAACACGTCGTCCCCCGGCGTGGGGACGCCCAATTCCCGGCCGTAGCGGCTCATGGCCCCGTTTAAGGCCTCGATTTCCGTGCGCCGGCCAGCCTGCAGATCCTGCCACATGGACGGCCAGTGCCCCGCGGTGGGGGGCAAAAGATTCGTCAGGTGCTCGAAATGGGAACCGCGGCCATGAAACGTTACTGATTTGCCGGATTTGGTAAGCAGGCCGCCGACCACCGACCCTAAGGCCCCAGCGCCCATGAGGAGATAGTTCATGCCCAATCCCAAATCCTTTAGGGTAACCTGCGGAAATGCTCTCTTGAGCGGGTCAGGAGATTGCCAACAATAGCTAAGAAAGCTCAGTGAGAAGAGTGTAGAACAGCCGCCCCCGGCTGTCCAGGTCAGGCAATGATTTTCGCGGAAGCTCAACTATGCTATCATCTTCACAGCAGGCCGAGGTTCGCTATCCATGAGCACCATCCGCCAGGCCATTAAGGACTTGCTCCGGGGCCACACCCTGAGCGCCCGGGAGATTTCCCAGGCCCTCTCCATTGCGGAAAAGGAAGTGGAGGAGCACCTGCAACACCTGGCCCGGGCCCCGGGGCCGGGATGGCGTTTTCACCTGGAACCTGCGGTCTGCAAAAAATGCGGCTTTGCCTTCAAGAAGCGGGAGCGCCTGACTCCGCCCACCCGCTGCCCTCTTTGCCGGGGGCAGTCCATCCGCCGTCCCCGTTTCGCCCTGGCTCCTGAGAAGTGAAAAGCATTTAGAGGGAGGGGGCAAGGGGTCACAGACCCCTGCCCCCTCCCTCTAACTCCCACCCCCAACCCCTTAGTGCTTTTTTTGGCCGGGACAGTCAGGGCGTAGGCCCTGCCTGTCCCGGCCCTCGTAAAGGGGGTTGGGAGGGGAGTTTGAGGGGAGGGTGGGGGAGC
>CAZFWX010000049.1:0-23008 GCA_964522695.1 uncultured Desulfobacterales bacterium | reverse complement strand
GAAAACTGAGGGAGGGGGCCATGGGTCGCAGACTCCTGACCCCTCCCTCAGACTCCCTCCCCCAAACCCTGAGGAGTAATAGGGTCACAAATGCATCTGGTATAGGACACCCGCCCTCGGGTGGCCAGAGTTTGGGCCGCCGGGGGCGGCGGCCCTACATTTTCCCAATCTGCGGGTTGGGAGGGGGGCATGGGGGGAGGGCCGGAGATCATCTCCCCGGCCCCCCCCACAAAAACTCCAGAACGGTTGCCTATGGCCGCAGTCGCCGCGCCCCGGGTGGGCTACATCCTGCTCTGGTTCCCTGAGCCGTCTCAGACCTTCATCCTGGATGAAGTGAACACCCTGGTGCAATTGGGACTGGACGTGCGGGTCTTCACCTTGTATGGTCCCCGGCCCCCCGCCCGGGTGGCCGGGATGGCGCGGGTAACGGCCCCGGTGACGCCTCTGGGCCTGGCGTCCCTGGGAACCTTGCTCTGCGATCTGGGGGGTCTGTCCCGCCATTTCGGCCCTGACGCGGCCTCATTTCTGCGCCGGGTAGTTCTAAGACGCTGGCGCAGCCTGGAAACCGCGGGCGAGGCCTGGTGGGCCGCCCTGGCCGGGGTGCACCTGGCCCGCCGGGCCCAGGACCAGGGCCTCGCGCATCTCCACGCCCCATGGGCCAACGGCCCGGCCACCGCGGCCTGGGTGGCAAGTCATTTGAGCGGCATTCCCTTCAGCTTCTGCGCCCACGCCCACGACCTGTACCCGCCGGACGGGGCTTTGCGGGAAAAGCTGGCCGCGGCCGCCTTCGTCCGCACCATTTCCGAAGCCAACCGGCAATTCATGACGGCTCAGGCTCAGGAACTGTCTGATAAAATTGTCAAAATCCCTTACGGCGCCCCCCTGGCCCCGGCTCCACATCCGGACCGCGCCCCTGGCCCTCCCTACCGGCTCCTGGCTCTGGGGCGGCTGGTGGAAAAAAAGGGCTTTCCGGTCCTTTTGGCCGCCTGTCGCGTTCTCGCCGCGCAGGGGGTTGATTTTCACCTTACCCTGGCCGGCGACGGCCCCCAGCGCCGTCTGCTGGACGGGATGATGCACGAGTGGGGGTTGACCGGGCGGGTGGCCCTCCCGGGATTTGTGCCCCACAATCAAGTCCCATCCCTTTTCGCCCAGGCCGACCTTTTCGTCATGCCCTGTATAATTGACTCCAAAGGAGACCGGGACGGCTTGCCCAATGTCATCCTGGAGGCCCTGGCCCACGCCGTGCCCGTGGTGGCCACACCGGTGAACGGCATCCCCGAGGCGGTGCGCAACGGCGAGACGGGGTGGCTGGCCCCCCCCGGCGATCCCCAGGCATTGGCCAACGCCATCCGCGAGGCCCTGGCTAACCCTGGCGAGACCGCCCGCCGCGCCCGGGCCGGGCAGGAACTGGTGAGCCGGGAATTCGACTCCCGGCGCAACTACGGCCGGCTGATGAATTATTTTGAGGGCCACAGCCGAGTTTAAGAAAAGCCCTGGGGAACTTTGCGCCTTAGCGTCTTGGCATGAGGTTCTTTCTCGCCAAGGCGCAAGAACGCAAAGAAGAGGGTAAAATTTGCGGAGCAGCAGGCCGTTGGGCGGGAAAGCGAAGCGCCTCCCGCCTGCGCAGACACCCGGGGGCGGGTGTCCCACACAAACTTTTCCATCTTAAATGAGTGCGTGGTGCTTGATGAAGTTATCTATCTGCCGGAAAATTTCCTGGTTGCCCAGAAACTCTTCTTTGCCGATGGCCTCCCGGAATTCCGGCAGGCGGGCCTCAAAGCCGGGGATGAGGGCGGGGTCGGGTTTAAAACCGGTGAGCATGCGGCCGTAGCCCAGGCGCTCCACGTAGAAGGCGTTGAGGTACTGTTCGAAGGCCCCCTTGATGGGAAACGAGAGCACCGGCTTGCCGTAGTAGAGAGACTCGGAGAGCAGCGAGTGACTGCCGCCGCAGACTACGTAGGCGCAACTTGCCAGATCGTTTAAGAAACCCTCTTCAGAGTGCCGCTTATACACCAGGTTGCCGTCGGTTCCTTCCCGGTCGAAACCGTAGACCAGCACCTGCCGGGGAATAGCCTGGAGGAAGGGAAAGAAGCGCTTGAAGGTGGCGTACCCCTGGTAGGCCACCACGTGCTCCCCGGCTTGGGGGTTGCGGCTGAGCACGCTCTCCCGCAAAAGCGGCGGCGCCAGGCGCACGTTGGCCAGGTGCGGCTTCAGGGGCGGGCGGAAGAAAGAGGTGACCACAAAAGCATCCGCCCAACTGAACAGGCCCGCCACCACCTGCCGAGTGATGAAAGAGGAGGGCCAGTGGGGCAAGGGCACCGGGTGGGGCGAGCAGGTGAGGACGTGCTGGTGGTCCAGGGACAGGCAAGGGAGCCCCAGTCGGCGGCAGGCCAGGGGCAGAAAAAATTCGTAGTCCGTGAGGGCCACCTGGGGCTGAAAGTGATTTATAATATTTGTGAGGCGCTTCAGCACCCCGCGGCTGCGCAGCAGAATGCCCAGGTTGGCGAAAACCGTGGCAAGGCCCGCCACCTGGTGGGCCTTGACCACGGTGATAAGGCTGTCGCACTCCTCCACCAGGAATTCGGGGCGCAAGAGGTCCGCGCCGCTGCCGTGGCTGACAAAGAAAAACTCGTGCTCCCGGAAGCGCCGGGCCACGGTGAGGGCCCGCATGGCGTGGCCGTGGCCGGTGCCGTGGACGGCATAGAGAATTTTGGCCATATGGTGACGGAATGTAGCGCACCTGCCCCTCGGGGTCAAGATGGCCGGCGCCAGAATGGCGGGCAGGGACGCCCGCCCCACCTGACTTTTTTGTCCGTTCCCCCTAGAACCCGGAGAACGAACTCATAAATTCGGCAATTTCTATGGAATGGCTCCTCTCCTGCGCCATGATCCTGGTGGTCCTGGCCTACACGGCCCTGATCCGGGAAGGCGGCATGCCCTTGCGCCGGGCCGGGTCCCAGGCGGCCGACCGTCCGGATCGCTGGCCGGAGGTGGCCCTCATCGTCCCGGTGACCGGCGCCGCGCCGGGCCTGGCCACCCGCCTGGCCACCTTAATGACCCAGGACTACCCCCGGTACCAGGTGCTCCTGGTCACCCGGGACGCGGCAGACCCGGCCACCCCCGTCATCACCGGCGCTATCTGGGGCCGCCCCCAGGTGCGCCACGTGGTGGCCGGCCCGGCCCACGGCTGCGCCCAGAAAAACCATAACCTCCTGGCCGGTCTTCGCCTCCTGGGCGCCGGCCCCCAAGTCCTGGCCTTTTGCGACAGCAACCAGATGGCCCCTCCCACCTTTCTCAAAGACCTGGTGCGGCCCATCGCCTGCGGGGAGGCGGCCGTCACTAGCGGCTACCATCACGTCATTCCCCGGGAGCGGGGCATCGCCTCCCTGGCCCGGGCCGTGGTGGTGCTCATGCTTTACCTCACCAAGGGTCTCAGCTGGTTCAACCAGCCCTGGGGCGGCGCCACGGCTATTTCCCGGAAGCTGTTCGACACGCTGAACGTGGACGACCTCTGGAGCCGCACCGTGGTGGACGACGTCTCCCTGGCCGCCCGGCTGCAAAAGGCCCACGTGCGGGTCTCCCTGGCCGCCCGGGCCACCCTCACCACCGCGGTGGACGGGGATACTCTGTCCGACTGGACCCACTGGCTCTTCCGCCAGTTGATTTATTTAAAATTTTATTTTCCCGGCTCCTGGCTGGCCGCGGGCATCTTCCAAATCTCGGTGCTGGCCCTGGTGATCCTGGCCGCCGCCGCCTGCCTGCTGGCCCCCTGGGGCTGGGTCTCCTCCGCCGTGTCCGTGCCCGCCCTCCTGTTCCTGGCCATTCTCACCGGCCAGGGGCTCTGGATGCGGCGCCACCACCCCTGCCCCGGCCCACCGCTCCCCTGGCTGGGGGCCTTCTACACCGCCATGTTCCTGGGCAGCTGGGTGTACCTCCAGACCGGCCTCACCCAAACCATCGACTGGCGGGGCATCTCCTACCGGGTCAACTGGCGCGGCGAAGTGGTGGACATCCGGGAGGGATGAGGATTTGTTGCGGGGGAGGGGGCAAAGGGGCGAGCCCTTTTCCCCCTCCCCCAATGCCGTAAAGGGGGTTGGGAGGGAAGTTTGAGGGGAGGACCGGGGGAACAGTGTTCCCCCGGTCCTCCCCTTAACTTTTTCCGCCTCACATCGCCGCCCCCGCGCCTCCTCCCAGTTCCCGCCTGCGCCACCAGCGCCAGGCCAGGAGGGCGGTGGGCAGCAGGGCCAGTCCTTCGGCGAAGCCCCGCAGCATGTGGCCCGTTGCGGTCAGGTAAAGCCCCACGCCCAGCAACGCGGCAGCAGTGATTTCCGCCAGGGATTTGCCGGTGAGTAGTGTGACCCGGGACTGGCAGTAAGAGACGGTGAGCAGGGCCAGAAAGCCCTTGGTGCAGACCATGGCCAGGGCCGCGCCGGCAAGGGGCAGGCGGGGGATGACCAATGCGCAAAAAACCAGGTTGAAGGCCAGGGCGGCCAGATAAAAGACCAGCACCAGGCGTTCCAGGCGCATGGCCAGGAGCAGAAAGACGGCCAAATTATGGAGGAAGCTGAACAGGATGGTGGGCACCAGCCACTTTTGCAGCCACACCGCGTCATGGTACTGGCGGCCGAACACCAGGTAAATGAGGCGGTCGCTCTCCAGGAAAAGGAAAAACATGAGCAGAACCGCAGTGACCAGCAGGCCCCGGGCGGTATTCTGGGCCAGGTGGGTGACGGCCCGGCGGTCGCTCTCCCAGAGATCGACGAACAACGGGAAAAGCACGCTTTGCAGCAGGGCGCTGGAGACGGCCACGGACAGGCCGTCCACCGTCTGCCAGGTGACGCTGTACTGAGCCACCCCCGAAGAGCCGGCGGCCCGCTCCAGGAAGAAGAGGTTGGCCCGGTTATACAGGACGGCCGTCACTTCCAGGAGGGCGAAGACCACCACATGCTTGGCCAGGGCCCACCACCGGGACCAAAACGGGCGGGGCCACTGCCACAGTCCCGGGGCCCGGCAGAGGATGGCCCCCCCGGCCAGGTTGACCAGGGTCTCCACCAGCTTGAAGAAGGCCACGGCCACGGGCGGCGCGCCGAGTATGAGGGCAAGGAGGCCGTAGCCGAATCCCAGCCCCGCGGCCACAGCCCGCGCCTGGCCTTCCCGTTTCTGACGCCCCTGCACCTGCAGGGCCACGAAAAAGGTGCTGGCCAGGGCCTCCAGCCCCACCCCGGCGGCAATGACTGTGAGGACCCGGCGCAGGGCCGGGCTGTAATCCTGCCAGGCCATGAAGATCAAGACACCGGCCCAGGCCGCCACCAGCAGCGCCCCTTTGAAGAGCGTGACCAGGCGCAGGGCTTCGGCCGGATCCCGCTCCTTTTCCCTGAGGAGGCCCACCAGGGGCACGTTCAGGCCGAACTCTCCGATGAGCAACAGGATATTGCCCAGGGACAGGGCCAGCATGAATTCCCCGAAGGTCCCGGCGCTGGTGCGGGCCAGGTAGATGAGGAAGATGGTCTGGAGCATCTCCCGGAACCAGCGGGCGCTTAATAGATAGGTCAGGCGCCGCCAGATGCGGTGCGAACCGGCGGGAGCCGTATGGGCAGGGGAGGGAGATGTCGCGGTCATGCGTCAGGTCTTGGGAAAAAGGCGTGCAAGCCCAGCGCTTTCCGGCACGATAATTGCCTGACAGGCATCTGTGGGGCCATCATATCTTCCTAAAGCCTTGAGTAATGGGCTTGTTTAACCGTGATGTCTGTCTGCAACCAATCTTCGCACACAAAAGCACATGCCCCTCAAGCTCCCTCCCCCTCGATTGAGGAGGGTTAGGGTGAGGGTGCTAAATTTATGAGTTTTCCTGAGTGTTTGCCTCAGTCACCCCCTCCCCCCAACCCCCTCCCGCCAAGGGAGGGGGCTTAAAAACCAGGCCCATGCAAATTCCTTACCGGACAGCATTGGTGCAAGCCCAGTTTCTTGGCTCCTTATACCCCACCCGCTTGAGGATGCCTATGGAAAAATCGGCTGAAGCCCTTCCCCGGCCGGGAACCGATGCCCTTGACAGGCCCAGGACGGATGGGTATGGTGAAAAAGCCGGCCTGCCGGCCACCCCACTTATGAAAGACCATCCATGCGACCCTTACCCTGCCTGAGAGCCTGGCGCCTGCTGGCGCTGGTCCTGTCTATGGTCCTGTGGTGGGGGCTTGCCCCGGTCGCGGCCGGGGAAGTCACCCTCCGCATCCTCTATCTCAACGATTTTCACGGGTTCGCCGAACCTTACAAGCCCCTGGGCTCCGAGGAAGCGCTGGGCGGCATGACCTACCTGGCCGCCCGGGTCAAGGCGCTGCGCCAGGAAAAACCCAGCCTCCTTCTGGCCGCCGGCGACATGATCCAGGGCGACAACTGGGCCAACCTCTTCCAGAGCCGCTCCGTCATCGAACTCATGAACGCCATGAAGTTCGACGCCATGGTGCTGGGCAACCATGAGTTCGACTTCGGCCAGGCAGTGCTCAAAAAACGCCTGGCTGAGGCCCGCTTCCCGGTGCTGGCGGCCAACGTCCAGGGGGTGAAGGGCGTCAAACCCTACATCATCAAGAAGGTGGCTGGGGTGAAGGTGGCGGTCGTGGGCCTCACCACCCCCGATACTGCGGTGTCCACCCACCCCCGCAACGTGGTGGGCCTGAAGTTCCTCACCCCTGAGGAGACGCTGCCCAAATATCTGCAGAAACTCAAAGGGCAGGCCGACATCGTCATCCTGCTCACCCACCTGGGCTATGCCGAGGACCGGGAGCTGGCGGCCAAGTTCCCCTCCGTGGCCCTGATTGTGGGGGGCCATTCCCACACCAAACTCCTTGAACCCACGGTCATCGGCCAGACGGTGGTGGTCCAGGCCTGGGAGCACGCCAAGGCCCTGGGCGTAATCGACCTCACCATTAAGGACGGCAAGGTGCTGAAAGCCGACGGCCGCCTGGAGGACATCAAGCCCGTGGCCGGCGGCGAAGATCCCCCCACCCTGAAGATCGTCAAGAAATACCAGGCGAAGGTGGATGCCGTCTTAAATGAAAAGATCGGCGTGGCCCTGGTGGACCTGGACGCGGAAAAGGCCCGGACCGCGGAGACCCGCCTGGGGAACCTCATCGCCGATATCATCCGGGCCCGGGCCGGGGCTGAGGCGGCCATTATTAACGGCGGCGGCGTGCGCACCAGCATCAATAAGGGGGAGATCACCCGCAAGCAGGTGTATGCCGTTTTGCCCTTTGACAATTATATCGTCGCCATCCGCCTGAACGGCCGCCAGCTCAAGGAGACCCTGGAGCATGCCGTCTCCGCCCGGGAGACCTATGCAGGCCGTTTCCCCCAGGTCTCCGGCCTCACCTTTACCTATAACCCCGCCGCTCCGCCGGGCTCCCGCATCCGGGAGGTAACGGTGGGCGGACAGCCCCTGGACCTGGACAAAACCTACACCGTGGCCACCAACGACTTCCTGGCTGCGGGCGGCGACGGTTTCACCGCGTTCGGCGAGGCCATCCGGGCCGGCAAGGACTTTGCCGTCACCGGCGGCATGCTGAAAAGCGCCCGCCTGGTTTTCAACGACCCCGGCACCTGGATCCGGGACGTGGTCATCGACTATATCAAGGCCAAGAAAGAGGTAACCGCCGAATTGGAGGGGCGCATCAAGGAAGTCCTGTAAGTTTCCGGAAAGGACTGGCTGACGGATACTGCCCGCATACCCCTTGGGCCAAACAGGCAAAGGAGCCGCCCGTGCGTATTTACCTCAACGATCAACCTTTTGAGCTGATTCCCGGCATGACCGTGCGCCACGCCCTGGAAGCCGCAGGCCTCGTGGCTCTCGTGGCCCAGGGCCGGAAGGTCTATGATGCGTGGGGCAACGAGGTGGGGTTGGACGGGGCCTTGGCCGAGGGCATGCGGCTCCAGGTGAAGTGATTGGCAGCGCAAAAGGACAGGAACGCGGATTGCTGCCCCTGGCCCCCTTGATTTTTGACATTTGAGGAAGCTATGGCTGATATCGAGTTGCCGGCAGCGGAAGAACTGGAAGAAATCAAAATGACGGGGTTCACCAAGCGGGTGGCCCTGGTCACGGCCGTCTTCGCCGTGATGCTGGCCATCACCTCCTTAGGCGGCAGCAACGCCATGAAGGAGATGCTCCTGGCCCAGCAGCAGGCCTCGGACCAGTGGGCCTTCTATCAGGCCAAGGTGGTGCGGGAACACCTGTACCGCAACCAGAAGGTGCAACTGGAACTGCTCCTCCAGGAAAGGGGCGACAACCTCAAGTCCGAAGTGCGGGAAAAATGGCTGGCCGCGCTGAAAAGGATTGCCGAAGACGAGCAGCGCTATGCCCAGGAAAAGAAGGAGATTGAAAGGGAGGCCAAGCAACTGGAGCAGGAGCGGGACCTCAACCGCAGCAAAGACCCGTACTTCGATTACGCCGAGGTCTTGCTGCAGATCGCCATCGTCATGTCCTCCATCGCCATTTTAGCCTCCTCCCGCCGGGTCTTTGTCTTTGCGTGTGTCGCCGCCACCCTGGGGGCCCTCCTGACCCTGAACGGCTTTTTCTTGCTGGTTAAAATACCCTTCCTGCATTAATAAATTAAAAGGGGCAGGTTGAAAAACCCGCCCCTCCAGGACCTGCTCCTTCTTCTAATCCTATTACTTCATCTTTTTCATCTGGCCCGGCGGCATGCCCTTTTCCATCTTCTTCATCTGGCCGGGGGGCAGGGGTTGGCCCTGCCAGCCGGTCTTTTTGCCTTTGGCCCAACCGGGCGGACTCTTAAAATAGGGGGCCTGCACCTGATACATGGCGGGCGGCAGGGTTGTCACCGGCTGCCAGGGGCCCATCTGGCTGCGGCCCTGGAACCACTGGCCCTGGCTCCAATAGTAGAGGTTATTTTGAAACCGGAAGATGTCCTGGGCCAGGTTGGGGGCATATTGCACCCCGGGCACGTTGGGCACCATCTGCCATTGGGGGGTGCCGGTCACGGGCGCCACCACGATGGTGACATTTTTGTCGGCCCCGGCCGGGGCCGCGGCGATGAGGGCCAGCAGCAGAAATAACGGCAGCACTCGTTGCATCTTGACCATGCCTCACCTCTGGGTCTTCATTTTTTTAAATAAACATCCTATTTATCAGCATAGACCCTGCCCGGATAAAAATATTAAGGCAAGGGCCTGCATTCGCGGTATCTGGGTATTTTCCTCAAAACCACAAAAAATAGCCGTTCACCAAAAAGATCAGGCCGATAAAACCCAGGATGAGGCTGCTCAGCCACAAAAGTTTCTTGTGCATCACTCCCGAGGCGGTGGCCAGGGTGAGGCCGGCCAGGAGCAGCAGGGCCGCCTTGAGAAAAGCCAGCTGGCGCCGGGCCCCGGTCTCCCGGGTGCTGCCCGCGGCCTCAGCTTCGGCCCGGATTTTCTGCCGCTC
Source organism: uncultured Desulfobacterales bacterium (assembly GCA_964522695.1). GTDB lineage: Bacteria > Desulfobacterota > Desulfobaccia > Desulfobaccales > 0-14-0-80-60-11 > VGSQ01. The sequence goes on along the minus strand of CAZFWX010000049.1, from coordinate 13,581 downwards.
CTGGTCCAGGCGGGCCAATTCCCCCTCCACTTCCTTGAGCCGGTCGGCCACCCATTTCTGGAGCTTGGCGCCCCTGGGATCTGCGAGCTTTTCCACGGTGAGGAGGTCCCGGCTCAGGCGCAGCACCTCTTCCCGCATATTATGTTCCTGCAATTCCCCCCGAAGCCTGGCCTCCAGGGCGGAGGCCCCCTGACCCTGGAGGGCGGCGCGGTATGCCTGAAAAACGGCCAACGCCGCCAAGAGCGCCAGGACAATGATACTCAAGGCGGCCGGCCGCAGCCATGGCTCCCGGGATGTTTCGTACAGGGGAAAGTCTCCGGTCAATCTGCCGCCGCCGGACAAATCGCGCATGGATCTACCCCGCTTTCAAGGCCAGGGAGAGGCCATCCCGCTCAGGCGCATGCCCGGGGAGGAAGCAGAGCAGCGGCACGCTGCGCCAACCCGCCGCGCCGGCCAGTTCCCGGTTAAAGGGATCGGCTCCCTGGAAGCCCACGTTGTCGGTGACCAGAAGACCCCCGGTCCGCAAAAGCCGGTAACAGTGGGGCAGAGCCTCCCGGTAGCCTTCCTTGTCGATGTCCATGAAGATGAAGTCCACGGGGCCGGTCATGGCCGGCAGCAGGTCCGCGACCTGCCCTACCCGGACCTCGGCCAGGCCCGCCAGCCCCGCCCGGGTGAGATTTTCCCGGGCCCGCCGGGCGAAAGCCCCGTCCCGCTCCAGGGTGACGACCCGACCGCCGGTGGCTTGGGCCGCCTGCCCCAGGAAAATGGCGGAATAGCCGGTGGCCGCGCCCAATTCCAGAATCAGGCGGGCCTGCATGGCCCGGGCCAGGATGTACAGGAGTTCGCCCACCACCGGTCCCACGATGGGGATGCGCTGGGCGGCGGCCTCCTGTTCCAGTTCCACAAGAAGGCTGTCCCGGGGGGGCGGAAACCCCCGGAAATAGTCTTCCAGGTCGGGAATCATCATGGACATGCGCGGCCTCAGCTGGGAAAGGTTTGTGTGGGACACCCGCCCCCGGGTGTCCGCACAGGCTGGAAAGCCTGTGCCACCAGGTTTATATGCTTTTACGTGAGCGCAGGCTCCTAAACGAATATTGAAAAGCCATTTTGCCGACGGCCCATTATGCCAATTTTTTTCCCGGGGGGAAAGGGAAAGCCAACCGCACCGGGGGAATAAAGGCATGCCTTTTTTGCCGTTCTCATTTACAATAGAAGCAGGAATTCTTGGATATTAGGGCGATTAGTGGTCCGCACCCTGGGGAAAATCAAAGACTGGTTCAGCCGCCGGCGCAGCGCCCCTCCCGAGCCTGCCCTGACGCCGCCGACGCGTCTTTTGCAACGCTACCAGCATTATAAGCGCCTGCTGGCCGCCAACAGCGCCATTCTGACGATCCTGGCCGACTTGCAGACCAAGAAAAGCGAAGGCTTCCTGTTCGACATGGCCTACGTCCGGGGCGCGGTGCAGCGCCTGGAAGAGGAAGTGGCCACCCTGGTGGACGCCCTGGTGGCCCTGTCCGGAGGCCGCTACGCCGGCCTGGAAACCGCCCGGCAGCAGATCGCCGCCCTTCTCCGCCAGGAGTTGGCCCCACCGGAAATCACCCCGGGCCCCCTGGCGCTGCCTTTGGCCCACGTCACCGAAGGCCGGTTTTTCGGGGGCAAGGCCGAAAAGGCCGGGGAATTGGCCCGCTGCGGCCTTCCGGTGCCCCCAGGCTTCGCGGTGAGCGCCTACGCCCAAAAAGTTTACTTCGAGCAGACGGGCCTGGCGGACTTCGTCCGGCAAACCATCGAGGGGATGGATATCGGCAACATGGAGAGCCTGCGGCGCACCGGGAGGATCGTCCGGGAGCGCCTCATGTCCACGCCCCTGCCGACGGAGCTGAGCCGGACCCTGCGGGAGCAGGCCTCCCGGCTGGGCGCGCCCCGGGTGGCGGTGCGCAGTTCCGCCCTCCAGGAGGACGGCCTGGTGAGCTTTGCCGGCCAGTTCGACAGCATCCTGAATGTCCCCCCCGAAGAGGTGGAGAAGCATTACCAGGAGGTGCTGGCCAGCCAGTTCACCCCCCGGGCATTGTATTACTGCCACACCAGCGGCTTTTTGTATCAGGAACTGGCCATGGGCGTGCTGGTCATGGCCATGGTGGACCCGGTAAGCGCCGGCGCCATGTACACCGCCGATCCCCGCGAAGGCTCAGAGGCCGTCATCATCAACGCCGTCTGGGGGCTGGGCACCACCGCGGTGGGGGGCGACGCCGCGCCGGACATCTACCGGGTGGAGGGCGGCCGCATCGTCTCGCGCACCATCGGCGATAAATCCCGGCTGCAACTGCTTGCTCCCGAAGGCGGCGTGGTGGAGCGCCAGGGGGACGCGGATACGACTTCGGCCTGCCTGTCGGAAGAGCAAATTCTGGAACTGGCGGCCCTGGGCCGGACCGTGGCCCGCCACTTCGGAGTGCCCCAGGATATTGAGTGGGCCTGTGACCGGCAGGGGCGCTTCATCCTCCTCCAAGCCCGCCCCCTGAAAATCCTGCGCCAGGAAAAGGGGACCTATCATCCCCCCCGGCTCAAGGGGGCCGAGGTGATCCTGGAAAACGGCGCCATCGCCTCCCGGGGCGCGGGTGCGGGCCCCATCTTCGTGCACCAGGGGGAACCCCTGGAGGCCATCCCCCAAGGCTCGGTCCTGGTGACGCACCGGGCTTCCCCTGAATACGGCCTGGCCGTGGGACGCATGGCGGCCATGATCTCCGAGGGAGGCAGCGCCACCAGCCACCTGGCCACGGTGCTCCGGGAAGCGGGCGTCCCCGCCCTGTTCGGCGTCAAGGACGCCTCCGGCCGCCTGACCCCGGGGGCTGTGGTGACCGTGGACGCCTATTACGGCAACGTCTACGCGGGACGGCAGGAGGAGCTGCTCAAGCCCCTGCCGGGCGATTCCCTGGTCAGGCAGAGCCGGGCCTACCAAACCCTGGAGCGGGTCCTCAGGCACATAACTCCCTTAAATCTCCTGGACCCCCGGGCAAAAAACTTTCAGCCCCAGTTCTGCCGGACCTACCACGACATCACCCGCTTCTCCCATGAAAAGGCCATGACCGAACTTTTCCAGGTTTCCCGGGGGGCCCTGAGCCGGGACGGCGCCCGGCAGCTCAAGAGCCATCTCCCCCTGGAAATTTTCCTGGTGGACCTGGGCGGCGGCCTGGCCCCGGAAGCGGTGGAAAAGGCGGTGGTGACCCCGGAAGAGATTACTTCCCGGCCCATGCTGGCCTACTGGCAGGGTATGAGCGCCATCGGCTGGAAGGGCCCCCGGCCCATGGACCTGGCCGGTTTCATGTCCGTGGTCATGGGCGCGGCCTCGGACACCAATCCCACGGACCGGCTCCAGGAAGAAAACTATGCCATCATCGCCGGGGATTACCTTAACTTCTCCAGCCGCCTGGGCTACCATTTCACCACCGTGGACGCCTATTTCGGAGCCCCGGAGGAAAGTTACATCACCCTGACTTTTTATGGCGGCGGCGCTGACCTGAACCGCCGGGTGCGGCGGGTCCTTTTCCTGGCCAAGGTCCTGGAACACCTGGAGTTCCGGGTGGACCTGAAGGGCGACTCCCTCACCGCCCGGCTGGACCGCGTCGACCTGGACACCCTGGCCGAACGCCTGGAAATCCTGGGACGCCTCATCATGGTGAGCAAGCAACTGGATGTCACCATGGACAGCGACGTCCTGGTGGAGCAGTATTATCAGGAGTTCATCCAGTCGGGCTATAATCTGCAGGTGTGAGAGGCGGTCCCGGTCATGGCCACGTCCTTTGCCATCAGCAGCTTCCACCGCCTGATCAAAGTTCTGGGCCTGGTTGTGGTGGTCATCCTGGCCGCGGCGTTCATCCTGGGCATCCTCTCCCTCAAGCGCACCCAGGAAATTATCGCAGACGACTTCCAGCAGCAGCAGCTCATCCTGGCCCGGACCACCGCCCGCCAGATTGAAGACGGCCTGGCCTTCCTGCGCCGGGAACTGCGGACTCTGGCCTATTCTCCGGCCATCCAGTATCTGGATCCCACCGCCTGGAGCAACCGCATGCGGGTGAGCTTCGAGGAAATTTCCCGCCTGGGGGTGAGGGCCATCACGCGCCTTGACCTGTCGGGCAAACGGCAATTTACCCTGGATGCCGCGGGCCCCCGGGTCACAACCCTTGATCTCTCCCAGGCCCCGGAAGTGCTGTGGGCCAGAGACCCGGCCCACCGGGGCCTCATCTATCAGAGCGGCATCTCGGTCCAAACCCTGGGGACGCACAAAGGGACCTTTTTAACCCTGGCCACCCCCATTTATCTGGAGAGCGTGGATGAGGCCCATCCCCGGCCCCCGGGCGGACTGGACGGCGTGCTGGTGTTTCAGGTTGACGCCAGCGCCTTCGCAGGGTATTACTGCTCCGGCATCCGCTCCGGCCGCACCGGCTACTGCTGGGTCATCAATTCCCAGGGGATCTTTCTGTACCACCCCGAGCGGGAGTTCATCGGCGAAGACGCGTTTACGGCCCGGGGGCGGCGCAACCCGGCCATCAGCTTCGACGCCATCAACGAGATCCAGAAATCCCGCATGCTGGCCGGGGAGGAAGGCACGGCCCAATATATTTCCGGATGGCACCGGGGAGTCATCCAGCAGATGGAGAAGTACCTGGCCTTCAGTCAGGCCCGCGTGGGCCCCAACTGCCCCCCTGCCACCCTGGACCAGGAGCAAGTCCGCAAACAGCCCAGGCCCGACGAGTGCCAGGACATCTGGCCGGTGGCCGTCACCGCGCCCACTGCGGAGGTGGCCGGCACCATCTCCAGCCTGTATATCCGCCAGTTTCTCATCCAGGGCCTGCTCATCTTCGCCCTTTTGTGCGTGGCCGTGGCCATCATTTACTATGAACAGCGCTGGACCGCGGAACTGAAACGGGAGGTGGACCGGGCCACCTCAGACCTGCGCCAGAGCGAAGAGCGCTACCGGTCGGTGGTGGAACACTCTCCTGATTTCATCTTTCTCCTGGACCGGGAGGGGAAATTCCTGGCGGCCAACGCCGCGGCCACCCTGGCCCTGGGGATGCCCGCGGCCAGCCTCCGGGGCCGGTCCCTCAAAGAGTTTTTCGCGCCGGAGGATGCCGAGGATTTCCTGAACGAGGTGGCTTCGGTCTTCGCCACCGGCCACATGCTGGAGGGGAAAGGGGAAGCCCGCATCCGGGACCGGGTTTATTATCTGTCCAAATTTCTGGTGCCCCTGCTGGGCGAGGACGACCGCACCGTGGAACGGGTGCTGGTATTCGCCCGGGACCGCACCGAGCGCCACCGCATGGAAGAGCAGATGGCCCGCACCGAGAAGCTGGCCTCCCTGGGCACCCTGGCGGCTGGCGTGGCCCACGAAATCAACAATCCTGTGGGCATCATGCTGGGCTTCACGGAAATGCTCCTGGACGAAGTCCCCCAGGACAGCCGCCAGCACCAGATGCTGGAGACCATCGAGCGCCAGGCCTTGCACTGCAAGCGCATCGTGGAAAACATGACCACCTTCGCCCGCTTCCGCACCGAACAGGAGTCGGCGAGCGACCTCAACCACAACCTGGAGACGGTGCTCCTGTTGGTCCAAAATACGTTTTTGACCAAGAAGATCGAGCTGGAGCTGCACCTGGACCCTCATATCCCCCGGGTGCGGGGCGGCGCCGGCGAACTGCAGCAGGTCTTTCTCAATCTCATCACCAATGCCGTGGCGGCCATGCCCGAAGGCGGCAAACTCACCGTCTCGACCCGGATCAACCCGGGCACCAAACAGGTGGAGGCCATCATCGCCGACACCGGCGTGGGTATCCCCAAGGAATATCAGGACCGCATCTTCGATCCTTTTTTCACCACCAAGAAAGTGGGGGAAGGCACCGGCCTGGGACTGTCGGTGAGCCATAGTATCGTGGAAAAATGCGGCGGGACCATCCGCTTCGAATCCAAGACCGCGAAAGAGTCCGGCGGCGACAGCGGCACCACTTTTTATGTGACCCTGCCGCCGGAAACCGAGACTGCCGCGGGCAGCGCCGCCGCGGCCAAGTGAGGAGGTTTGCTAACCATGGGCCGGATTCTGGCTATTGACGACGAACTGGACATGCTGACCCTGCTCAAGATGATGATCGAGAGCTACACGGAGCACCGGGTGGAGGTGACCAACAACCCCCTGGAGGCCGTGGAGCTGCTGGACAAGCAGAGCTATGATCTGGTCCTCACCGACCTCAAGATGCCCGGCATGGATGGCATCGAGGTTTTGAATCAGGTAAAAAAGAAGGACGAGGACGCCCTGGTCATGGTCATCACCGCCTACGGCTCCCTGGAGTCTGCGGAAGAGGCCATGGCCAAAGGGGCTTTCGACTATATCACCAAGCCCTTCCGCAAGGAACAGATTCTCCTGGCCATTGACAAGGCCATGCGCTGGCGGGAGATGGTGCGGCAAAACAAGGAAATGAAAAAACGGCTGGAGGGGGGCGAGTAAGTCCGGCAGCGCCGGCATCCCCCACCCCCAAGGAGAAGGTGACAACCATGGAATATCTGGGTATAGCCCTGTTTGTGCTGGTGCTTTTCTTCTGGCTGCGCGGCGGCGGCTGCTGAGGCAGGTGAGTTGCGGCCCGGTCCGGGCCGGCCACACCCTGAACCTTTGCCGGGCGGGCGCCATGCCCGCCCGGTTTTGTTGCGGATAGGTTGTGGGGGACACCCGCCCTCAGGTGTCTGCGCGCAGGCTGGAAAGCCTGCGCCACCAGTTGGGTAGGGGGGAAAGCACGGCGCATCCCGCCTTTCGTATTTCTCTCCTGGCCCTCCCCTGCTCTTTCCCCACAAAAAAAGGCGGCTCCCCGAAGAGCCGCCCTTTCTCATCAAAGTATTTTTCGTTTAGTCCTGCTTTTTCACCACCAGCACCGAGCAAGGCGACTCGTGCACCACCTTGCTGGCGGTGCCCCCCAAAAATAAGGAGGTCTTGGCGCCCAGACCGCGGCTGCCGATGATCACCAGGTCAGCGTTTTCCCTTTTGGCTACACTGACGATTTCCTCGGCGATGGAGGAACTCCGGGCCAACAGCGCCTGGGCCGCCACCCCCAACTCCTGGGTTTTGGCCTTGGCCTGCTCCAGGGCCGCTTCGGCCTGGCGCGCCAGTTTGTCCGTCACCAAATGCCCTCCCTCGCCCAGGTCATACAACTCCAGGCTGACGGCCAGCAGCACCACCTCCGCACCCTGAGCCTTGGCCAGGTCACAGGCCTGGGCCACCGCATTCAGGGAATAGGGCGAACCATCCACGGGTACCAGTATTTTCATGGCTATCCCTCCTGTGTCTTAATGCAGGCCCATCTTTTCGGCCTTTTCCTGCTTGGCGCCGATAATGAGCTTGGCAATGATGACCACACAGATGCCCAGGGCCGAGGGCATGACCACCCAGGCCGCGGCGGTGGTGTACTGCAACTGCTTCAACAGGACGGACAGGCCGGCCAGCATGATCATGATGGCGAAGAGCAGGCGGATGCCGTAGCCCTTGACGTACTTCACCGCGGTGACGCCCAGCTGCGCGCCGATGGAGGCGCCGATGAGCATGTAGATGGCGGCCACGATCTCCACCACGCCCTTCATGGCATAGGTGAAGCAGCCGTAGGCCCCGGCGAAGAGCACACTGAAGAGGTCGGTGCCCACCGCAATGGCCGTGGGGCAGCCGATGAGATAGATCAGGGCGGGCATGCGGATGAAGCCGCCGCCCACGCCCAGGAAGCCGGACAGGAAGCCGGTGAAGAAGAAGACGCCCATGACCGTCCAGAAGGAGATGGTGATGCCGGACACGGGGAAGTGCATCATGGGAGGCAGGTTCCACACCTTCTTGGCCGGCACGGGCTCGCCCGCACGGGCCGCAGCCAGCTTGGCGGCCTGCTTGGCGGCCTGCTTGTCCTTGGTGGCATAGTCATAGAGCATGTAGATGCCCAGGCCGAAGAGCAGGAACATGTAGACGTACCGCACAATGGGTCCTGCCAGGCCGATGCCGCTGAGCCACATGATCAACTGGGCGCCGATTTCCACGCCGATGACCGAGCCGACGATGGACCAGAAACCCAGCTTCATGTCCACGTTGCCCATCTTACGGTGCTTGGCCGTGGCCACAATGGATTTGCCGAAGATGTGGGCCAGGTCCGTGCCGATGGCGTAGGCCATGGGAAAGCCGAAGATGTTCAGGGCCGGGGTCACCACCCAGGCGCCGCCCACGCCGAAGAAGCCGCCCAAGACGCCCACCGCGAAACCGATGGACACCAGAATAACGATATTAAAGTCCTGCCCGGCAATGGGCATGTGTACATTCAAGAAATCCATGAAGTCCAATCCTCCCCTGACCCGCTATTCGTGATGGTCGATCTTGCTGACGTCCATCCCGGCCATCTTGAGGAAGATATCGGTGATGAAGGCGATGATCGCGCCCATCAAGCCCATGATGATCGTCACCAGGATGGCGTAGTAGATATGGTTGGGGTCAGCGTTAAAGGTTTCGGCAAAGAACTTGTTCAAGCCGCCGAGCTTGGCCAGTTCTTCCGGGGGGACCAGAGGCCGCACCGCTTCCGTCTTTTCGCCCGGTTCAGCCGCCCAGACCAGGACGGCGGGGCAGGACAGCAACAGAAAATTGAGAATAATGCTGAGAAGCTTTTTCACGCTCGCTTCACCTCCTAAGGTTTCCCTGATTTTATGCTATAATGGCTTACACCATCGTTTGCCGATAACCGCGCTGCAGACGGGAATTGGCCACCCCCACAGGATTATGGAGATAGCGTGCCGTTAAATTTTAACGGTTTCTTAATTTCTATGTGAATTATTTCACATAATGATAGAATTCTTATCAAAAGTCAAGGAAATTTTTTGAAAACTCTCATCACGGGCCTGCTGAATTTTTTCCGGCGCCAGCCCAAGCGGTCACCGCATCAGCCCGGCCTGCGGGAGATCTGGCACGGCTTCCAGAAGGTCCTGAGCGCCATCCATCATGCCCAGGGAGTTATGGGGGAATTGGAGGAATTGCTGGCCACCCCCGGTGACTCCACTGCCGGGCACTGGCAAGACCGCCTGGCCGCCCTGGACCACCATATGGCCGCGGTGGTGGATACCTTACACACCATGGTAGGCGGCAAATGGCCCGAACTGGAGGCCGCCCGCCTGCGCATCCAGGCGGCTCTCCAGGAGGCGGCCCAGCGCCTGTCGCCGGACGATCCCGCCACCCTGACCGCCGTGACCGATCTCATCTTTCCCCTTAACCTGATGGACCGGCGCCATTCCTCCTTCCGGCCGGAAAACTGCCGCACCTATCATGACATCATCCGCTTCGCCCACGAAACAGCCAAGCGGGTCATGTTCAGCCTCATGGACCGGGTGGAGCAGGGCCAGGTGCCGGCCTTGCGTCTCCTCAAGCTGGATACGACCCTGCCCCTCAACCTGCATCTCATCGACTTGGGGGACGGCCTGGCCAGCCACACCAACCCCGTGGCCCCGGAAGATATCCTGTCGGTGCCCATGCGGGCCCTGTGGCGGGGCATCAGCCATCCCGACATCACCTGGGCCGGGCCGGTGCCGGTGAACATGGGCGGCTTCCTGCACGTCCTGGGCCAGACGGCCATCCGCCCGCCGGAGCGCTTCTGGGACAAGACCTATGCCATCGTCGGGGCCCACTACGTCAACTATGCCTGCCGTCTGGGGTTCCACTTCCAGAGCGTGGACAGCTACTGCGGCCCGGTGCCGGAGGACAATTACATCAATTTTACCTTCAAAGGGGGCGCGGCCGACGAACTGCGGCGCATCCGCCGCATCCACCTCATCGCCCAGGCGCTCACGCAACTGGGCCTGGAAGTGGAAATTCACCAGGACATGATCCGGGCCCGCTTCCGGAAAAGGTCTCTGGCCGAGACCGAGGAGCGCCTGGACCTGTTGGGCCGCCTCATGGCCTACGTGCGCCAGATGGACATGCTCATGAGCGACGACACCATGCCCAAGATCCTGGCCGAGCGTTTCCTGGCCGGCCACTATGAGCGCCCGGGGGACGGGCAGACCCAGGCCGGGACCACCCCGTAACCGCGGCCGGGGAACTCCGAAATCCCGGGGGCTGGCCGTTTATCTGACCGGGTTTTTGCCGCCCAGCGTCCCCCTGCCGGACCTGCCCCGCTACTGGAGCCTGTCCGCGGCCCGTTACCGCCTGGCCCTGGGGGTTGACGGCGGCTGGGCCTGGTTTGGCGAACTGCATCATGGCGATTTCCTCACCTTTCTCCCCTTAACCTTTCTGGCCGCGGTGACTATCTTTTCCTATATGGTGCTGCTGCCACGCTTCTTCCGGAACCGGGAGCCCCTGCTGGGGGTGTTGGCCCTCCTCCAGGTGGCCGTGCTGCTCCTGGCCGCTTCCGGCGTCCTCATGGTGGGAGGCCACTGACATGGAACGCACCCCCGTCTGCCCCGCCAAACTGGAAAAACTCATGGTGTGCACCGACGGCTCCGGCGACAGCCAGGGGGCCGTGGCCGGGGCTTTGGCCCTGGCCGGCTCCTGCGGCAGTAAAATCTTCATTTTGCAGGTGCTGGAATTCAACCCCGAACTGGAAGCCCAGGCCCCGGAATACATCGCCACCCCGGAAAGCCGGGTGCGCGACGACCTGGAGAAGCATCGCCGGGAGGCCGAACGGCTGGATATCCCAGTAGAAACCCGGGTGCGGCGCTGCGAGGCGGCCTACCAGGGGATCGTGGGCGAGGCCGAAAAAATCAAGCCCGATCTCATCGTCATGGGGCGCCGGGGCGGCTCCCGCCTCTTCCGCCTCATGATGGGCAGCACCACCGAACGGGTCATCGCCCACGCCCCCTGCTGCATCATGGTGGTCAAGGCGGCGTTGCAGTAGATTGCTTGAGGGGAGGGCTGGGGGAACGAGGTTCCCCCACCCTCCCCTCAAACTCCCCTCCCAGCCCCCTATAAGGGGTTGGTGGAGGGAGTTTGAGGGAGGGGGCAGGGGTCTTTGCCCCCTGGCCCCCTCCCTCAATTCACTCCAAAATTTCTCTCAGAAAGGCGCAGCTATGGCTGGTCAGGATTATCCCGGCAAGTGGCGGCAGGTTTTGGTGTGTACGGATGGTTCCCCGGCCAGTCTGGGGGCGCTCAAGGCCGCGCGCACGTTGGCCCGCACCTGTGGCAGCCAGGTATTTCTCCTGGAGGTGATGCAGTTTATTCCCGGCTTTGCCGGGCTTTCCCCGGAGTTCGTGGTGCAGTGGAGCCAGGAGGTGGAAGACCGGCTCAAGGCCATTCAGGCGGATTGGCAGGCAGAGGGGCTCTCGCTTACCCCTCTGATGCGCCAGAACGCCTCCGCGGCCGCGGCCATCGTTCGTGAGGCCGGGGACTTAAAACCCGGCGTCATCATTATGGGCCGCCACGGCCATACAGGGCTGGCCCGCCTGCTCATGGGCAGCGTCACCGCCCGGGTCATCGGCGAAAGCCCCGTGAACGTTCTGGTGGCGCCCCGGGAGGCGAACCTGGCCTGGACGCGCCTCTTGGTGGCCTCTGACGGCTCACCCTACAGCGACGCGGCCTTTGCCGAGGCCCTGGCCTTGGCCAGGGGCCTGGACGGCAAACTCATGGTGGCGGCCGTGGCCGTGGAAGAGGGAGATTACCCGGAGACCCAGGCCATCCTGGATAGGCATATCGGCGAAGCCCACGCCCAGGGCCTGCCCCTCGCCGCCCATTTCCTCACCGGCCAACCCGACGACGCCATCGTTCAGGCCGCCATGCGCCACCAGGCCGATCTCATCATCCTGGGAAGCCACGGGCGCACCGGGCTCACCCGCCTGCTCATGGGCAGCACCACGGAAAGGGTCATCGGCCAGGCGCCCTGCCCGGTTTTGGTGGTGAAGCGGCGGGACGAATAAGGGTCGCCCTGTCGTGGCCGGCAAGGTTTTTTCCTTCAACCAAAGACCTGAAATCGCCTGGGGTGGCCGCAGATGCGGCGTCTGTGGGGTGATTTTGGGGGAAGATTTTCTGGACTCTGAAAAGATTCCGGCTTGACAACATAATTCCCTCTCCCCGGGCAGGAGCATGGGGACCGGGGAGAGGGAATAATTTTTTGCGGCGCACAATGTCCCCCGAAACCGGCCAGACCGAATCGTGCGGAAACCACGCCGGGTTGCCGTGATACAGGGGAATTTCTACCCGAGACGGATGCCGTTATTCCACTTTAAAAGCAACTTCCTGGGTTTCTCCAGTGGACAGGGTAATGACGATTTTATAATTTCCCTGGGGCCAGCCTTTGGAGGGTTTGCTGAATTGAAAGGTGGTGGTGACCCCGCCGGCTTGCTTGGCCACTTCCGATGTGCTTAGCGGTTTGATGGGTCCTTCGGGAGTAAAGTAAACCATATCGGCCGTAACCTTCGTGCCGGCCTTGACATCTTGCAGTTCTGCGATGATTATGAATGCCTTTGTCTCGGGAACGAAAACCGTTTTGGCGATCAACTTGCCGTCCGGCCCCAACTCACCGATTTTTACACTTTCAAACTTGGCGGCCAGGACGGCTGCCGGCAGCGCTACCAGTATGGCGAGAATAATTAAGGAAAGAACCTGGCGGCCTGGGGATTTGTATCTCCAACATTTCATGAATTTTCTCCTCAATGTCGGTGGTATCGGACTGCTGTTGTTGGCACTCTAAAAGAAAAATCTTTTGGTGGCAATCATTTTCGCACCCGGGGCAGGGCGGCCCGGTGGCTTTGGGCCCCGGCATTTGCGCCCGGGGGAGGATATGCGAGAAAAGGCTTGATTTTCGGAAACGCCTGGAAAATAATGGGGCAGTGGATAAAAAGTTTGATCTTTTTTAAAGTATCTTGAACAGGGGCCGATAAGATAAATGAGGCCGCACCGCTGAGGGATGAGGGGAAGGCGTAAGCATGGCCTCGCGCTCCACCGGGACAGCATTCGGGAGTGAGATCAGACTGAATCCATGAAAGTTACCGACATTCAAGGACTTGGCATCGAGCAACTGCAGGCCGGGCAGACCGGGGGGGTTTCTTCGTCCCCGGACCGGCAGGCAGTTACCTCCGCAGGCAGCGGCGACGTCATCCAGCTTTCGGAAAAGGCCCGGCTGATGCAGAAAGCCAGCCAGGTCATTGCCGACACCCCCGAGGTGCGGCCCGAAAAGGTGATGGCCCTGCAAGATGCCGTACAGCAGGGCACCTATGAGGTAGACCCCCAAAAGGTGGCCGGCAGTCTCATCGCCAACCTGCTCCAGGAACGGTAGGTCCAGGCCTGGCCCATCCGCCGCCGGAGCACTTAAGGAGGCCGGGGATTCTCCCCGGCCTTGTTTTTTTTTGGGGTTTTTGGAGAAGGGGCAACGGCAAGGAAGTTATGCCCAGGGGTCTTGTGGTGATCGCGCCATCCTGACGGTTCGCGTGCACAGGCTGTAACCTGCACAGACACCCGGGGGCGGGGGTGTCCTCCATAAACTTTTTGCAGCAGGTTGTGCGGCCTCGTATCCTGCCGGTTCCACTATTTTAAATTTCCCACCGCCCCCAGGATCAATTCCGCGGCCTGTTCCACCTCGGCCGAGGTGGTCAGCCGGCCCA
>CAZFWX010000048.1:0-23170 GCA_964522695.1 uncultured Desulfobacterales bacterium | reverse complement strand
GCACCGTCCAATCCCATGAAGAGCTCAACGCGGCCCCCTCCAGACCGGATACGCGCAAAGAATTCTCGAGTTAAAGTGACTTGGTTGACAAGATACTCTTCGATCAATGTTCCCTCTGAAGAATGCTCAACTTCCGAAATGAGATCAGTATACCAATAGCTTTCACGGTATATGCCTTCAAGCGGCACTCCATTTGGGGTTTGTCAGGGATCGCCAGCTTTCCAGGCGCGTCTCGGTTTGAGCCCATAGGCATGGGTAATTACCGCAGGGTCGATGTTGGGGTGCCATAGCCGAAGGGAAATCGAGTAGGTGTAAGGGTGCATTGTCTGCTATTAACTATGATAACTATTATTTCTTCTGGTTCCCAAGTTAAACATGGGAACCAGAAGAAAATGGCGCGCGGGGCCATCCCCTATCATCATCAAGCCTGTTCCCGCCTCATTTCAGCCGCGGGTCGATGTTCCCCGGGCCGCCGCAATCGGGCAGGTAGCAGGTGATGTCCAGGAATTCACACGCTTCCCGGCACTGGGGGCAGGTGACGGGCGGCGCGGCGGCCTCCAGTTTGTAGCCGCACTTGGAGCACTTCCAGTGGGTTTGGGGCGGCTGCGTCATGGTTTTATCCTCCCAAAAGAATGTTCTGCTGTTTCCCAGGCGGGAGCTTGGGAACCAGAAAAATAAGTTTAGGTTTTTCTGAAGACCCCCTTTGCGGATTGGGTGGGCGGTGGAGAATATTTAGAACAGCCGCTCCGGCTGTCCTTGCCGTGGCGCAGGCGGGGGCGCCTGCTCTACACCCCTGGCTCCCCTCAATGCATACCTTGCTTTCTTTTCTCAACCCGGCGGCAGGCCCAGGTTTTGGGCCACCTGGCGGTGGAAATAGGCGGACAGATCCTTGTCGCCCCACATCCCGAAGCGCACTTTGACGGTGGTAATCTGGTTGGGCCGGGCCACCAGCTGGATTTTCACGCTGCCGCCGTCCGGCTGCATGGCCTCGATACGGCTTTCGGTGGGGCCGTAGCCCTCGCCGCCGATTCTCAGGTTCATGGTCCGGGCCGCAGCCACGCAGGCATGGTACGTAGCATCCATGGGCCGGGGGTAGTCCCGTTCCGCAGTCCCTTCAATCCATTTGTAGGTGCCCAACGCCGCGGCCGCGCCCACGCCGATGAGCGCGGTTTCTACACAGCCTGCGGTCAAAAGCAGCGCCATGAGCGCCGCGGCCCACTGCAAACGTCTCATTTTCTGCATCATCATCTCAGCCCCCCCTGCTTCACTTGAGAGGTGATTTAACCTCCTGTGATGTGGAAGGAAGAACGGCTCCAGACCCCTGCCCTCCTCTCCTCCAAGCCTCCTTCCCAGTTTTGGACCTACCCGCTCTTATGCCATCATTCGGCCCCCATGTCAACGACGGGCTCTTTTTCTGTCGGGCTTTTTTCCCCTTGCCCGAAACCAGCGTCTCGCTGATTGCCGCCAAAAAGAACAGAGGGAGGCTGGGGCGGCGCCATTGGTCCTGACACCCCCTCGCTCAATATCGATGGGGGACCTTTGCCTCCCAGAGGGAGGGTTGATCTTTCAGAACTGCTGGTTACCTTTTGCTTAGGTTCCAAAAACATTCACTGGAGGGATTGACTATGTCTCCATCCGTAGAGGTTAACACCGACGCCATGGGCCTGATGATTCGCGGCTACGACCCCGTGGCCTATTTTACCGAGGGGCGGCCGGTTCCCGGTAACCCGGATATTTCGCTGGAGTATAAGGACGCCAAATACCTGTTTTCATCAGCGCAAAACCGTGACGCCTTCAATGCTGACCCGGAGAAATATGCGCCCCAGTACGGCGGCTATTGCGCCTTCGGGGTTTACGAGGGAAAGAAGTTTGACATCGATCCCGCCTCCTGGCGCATTGTGGACGGCAAGCTCTATTTCAACCTGAATCCGGTGATCCTGGAAATGTGGAGCAAGGATATATCCAAGTACCTACAGGAAGCGGAGCAAAACTGGCCGAAAATCCGGGACAAGGCCCCAGCACAGTTGTAATCAGCCATCTTCTCCCAGTCAACCGCAGGGGAAGATTATCCTCACCACCCAAAAGCTTGTTTTACGCGGGCTTGCAAGAACGCATTCTTTAGGTCAGGCTTCTTTGGCGCCGGCCTGGGCCTTCTGGCCGAAGTCGCAGTAGGGCAGCAGCGGACACGCCGGACATTTGGGGTGGCGCGCGGTGCAGATTTCCCGGCCGTGCCAGATCATCTGGTGGGAAAAGTCGGTCCAGCTCTCCCGGGGTACCAGGGGCATGAGGTCGAACTCAATTTTCACCGGGTCGCTCTGTTGGGTCAGGCCCAGGCGCTGGGCCACCCTGCCCAGGTGCGTGTCCACGACGATTCCGGGGATGCCGAAGGCGTTGCCCAGAATCACGTTGGCGGTCTTGCGGCCGATGCCCGGAAGCTTGACCAGGTCTTCCAGAGAAGCGGGCACCTCCCCGCCGTACTGGTCCACCAGGGCCTGGCTGAAGGCCTTGATGGCCTTGGCCTTGTTGCGGAAAAAACCCGTGGAGCGCACGGCCTCTTCCAGCTCCGGCAGAGACGCCTGGGCAAAGGCCTGGGCGTTGGGGTATTTTTTAAAAAGGGCCGGCGTCACCTGGTTGACCCGCACGTCGGTGCATTGGGCCGACAGCACCGTGGCCACCACCAATTGGAAGGCATTCTGAAAATCCAGGGTGCAATGCGCCCTGGGATATTGCTGGTTTAACAATTCAAGAATGGGCCCGATTTTCTGCGCCGCGTCCATGTCGCCCTTTCCTTATGATTCTTGAGGCACCATTTTTCCGGTGAGGGGCCAGTGGTCCAGTCTTCCTGGACCTCTCACCACCATACCTTAAGCCTTTCCCAGCCGCCGCTTCATCTGGTTCACCAGTTCCTGCCAGGCCGGCACCCGCAGAGCTTTGACGGCCAGGGCGTAAATGATCAGGCCCAGGAGAATAGACGCCCCCAGGGAAAGAAGCTGCCCGGCCAGGCCGCGGCCGCTGAGGCTTATGAGCCAGGCGTGAGCCTGGTGCACCGCTGCGGCCATAATCAGGCCTGCGGCCGTTGTCCGGGCCAGGGTGTCCAAAAGCTTGCGGGTGGGCAGGCCGCCCAGCTTGAGGTGGAGCATAACCCAGAGAAACAGCAGGTTCACCACCATACTGAGTGAAGTGGACAAGGCGATGGCCCGGTGTCCCAGGGCGCTGAGCGTCAGGTTGATGAACAGCAGGTTGGCGGCCACCGTGAGGAAGCTCCCCATGACCGGCAGCCGGGTGTCGTTTAAGGCGTAAAAGGCGGGAACGATGATTTTGACTGCGGCAAAGGCCAGAAGGCCGATGCAGTAAAAGATGAGGGCCTGGGCGGTCTGCTGAGTGTCGAAGGCGGTGAAGCGGCCGTGCTCAAAGATGACCGCGCAAATGGGCCGGGCCAGGGCCATGAGCCCCAGGGCGGCGGGCACGGTCACCAGCATGGCCAGGGACAGGGAAGAGGACAACGCCGCCTTCAGGCCCGCCAGGTCAAAATCTGCGGCGAAGCGGGACAGTACCGGCACGGTGGCCACGGACAGGGCCACCCCGAAGAGCCCCTGGGGCAGGTGCACCAGCCGGTAAGCGTAGTTGAGCCAGGAAACGCTCCCTTCCATGCAACTGGCGGCGTAAAAGGTGTTGATAAAGACGTTGATCTGGGTGGCGGACAGGCCCACAATGGCCGGCAGCATGAGGATGAAGATGCGGCGCAGGCCCTCGTCCCGCCAGTCCAGCACCCAGGCGGGGCGGTAGCCCACCTTGAAAATCAGCGGGAGCTGCACCACCAATTGGAGACAGCCGCCGATGAGAGTCCCCCAGGCCATGCCCACAATGGGGGCCATACCCAGGCAGGGGGCGAGCAGACTCAGGCTTACCCCGGCGACGATGGAACCCAGGTTGAAAAAGCTGGAGGCCAGGGCCGGCAGGAAAAACTTCCCTTTGGCGTTGAGGATGCCCATGGCCACTGCGGCCAGGGAAATCAGCAGCAAAAAAGGAAACATGACCTGGGTCATCACCGTGGTCAGGGCCAGCTTGCCCGGAATCTGGCCGAAATCCGGGGCCATGAGGCCCACCAGGAACCCGGAGGCGAAAATGCCGGCGATGGTGATGAGGCCGACGATCAGGGAGAGCCAGATAATGACGTTGTTGGCCAGACGCCAGGTGCGTTCCGGGCCCAGCTTCTGGTCCGCGGCGGTAAAGACGGTGACAAAGGCAGTACTGAGCGCCCCTTCGGCAAAGAGATCCCGCAGCAGATTGGGGATGCGGAAGGCCACCACAAAGGCATCGATGGCAAAGCCCGCGCCGAACAGGCCGGCGAAGACCTGCTCCCGCACCAGGCCCAGCAGGCGGCTGATGAGCACGGCCAGACTCATGCTGCCCGCAGCCTTGGCCAAAGTGCCGGTATGGTGTTCGGCGGAGGCGGTCATGATGCAGACCTGGACGACACAACCAGAGGGCTCATGGCAACAGTGTCAATTGACGAGGGGATGGCGAAAGGGGAAGTGAAACATTATCGGGGTGGACAGGATTTTCGTAAGCGGGTAAAGACTCCGTCCACGGCCGGGACAAGATTCTGGTAAGTGTTAAGGGATACGGTGCGAGCTTCACCCGTTTTAGCCCGACCCGGTGCGGGCCGGTTTATTGGAGGTCTTTTTCTTTTTGGTGGCTTTGGCCTTGGCCACCGTGGTCTTTTCCTTCTTGGCCGCGTTGGCCGTGGCGGTCTTGGCTCCCTTTTTCTCCACTTGTGCAAGCTTCTTTTTTACGCTGGGCTTGCGCAACGGCGATGCCGCGGACGCGGTCTTTTCGGCCAGAAGCAGGGCCGCCGGAGTTTCAGGATGCAGGAAAGGATAGGTTGGCCGTTCAGCCTGCTCCAGACTCTTGAGGGGGAACTTCTCCACCCGGTCGAGGCTGCTGGCCATCACCCGGTCTTCCGTAGGAGACGTTCCCAACATACCCATCAGATTATGGGGCTTGTCGTCCAGCCCCCCAAGACTGCCCAATATCCAGGCGAAGGACCCCAAAACGACGCCGCCGCCGGCCAGCATCATCCCCCGGGGCGACAAAAGTCCGCGGCGTCTGACTAATCTGAAGGAACGGCGGCGATACCAGAAGGCAATGCAGGTATAAAGGACGTAAGCTCCGATAATAAATAAGAGGGTGGGTAGCAAAGTCCTTCCTCTTGGAGATCTCGGGCTCCCGGCCCTATTCCGGCGACCTTACTAACCGGGCCGCCCTGCCGACCCCATGGCCGCTTATGGCTGGGAGGTTAAAAAAGGCGGCGGTCTCTCGCTTGAGACCTTGTTCCATAAACCTCGTTCCAGAGGTCCCCTTCGGCTCAGTTGGCCCAGAATAGCAAGGCTTTTGGGGAAAGTCAAGCCTTCCTCTGGTCCTCGCCCTGAAAATTTTCTCCCTGCGCGTCATAATATTGACACCAAAGCCATAATCTTCTATAGCTGGAGGTATACAACTCAGAATAACGGAAAAATGACCCCCGATTCTCTTCTTTCTCAACCTGAACCATTACAAAGGCCGCTGCCCCGGGCAAGGGATTGTTGATGAAACATCACGCCACCATTATGGTCATCGAGGACGACCGGGCCCAACGGGAGGCCCTCCAGGAAATTCTGGCCGGGGAAGGCTATGAGGTGGAAACCGCGCCTGATGGCGAAACGGGTCTGTTGCGGCTGAAAGAGCAACCCTTTGACCTGATCCTGACAGACCTGAACCTGCCCGGACTGGGAGGCATGGACATCCTCAAGTACCTGGTCCGTCATCGCCCCGATTGCCTCTGTATCATCATCACCGCTTTTGCCACCATTAAAAATTCCGTCGCCGCCATGCGCCTGGGGGCCTACGACTACCTTGCCAAGCCGGTGGATCCCCGTGAACTGACCCTGCTGGTGGACCGGGCTCTGGAACACCGCCATCTGCGCCAGGAAAACCTGGATCTCAGGAAGCAGTTGGAGAAGCGCTACGGCTTTGGCAATATTATCGGCACCAGCGACGCAATTACTCAAATTTTCGACCTCATCAGAAAAGTGGCCGATACGGACTCCACGGTGCTTTTACTGGGAGAGTCGGGCACCGGCAAGGAGCTCATCGCCAAGGCCCTGCATTACAACAGTCATCGCCGGCAAGGCCCGTTGATTCCCGTGAATTGCGCCGCCATCCCCGAAGAACTCCTGGAGAGCGAACTCTTCGGCCACGAGCGGGGCGCCTTCACCCACGCCATCCGCACCCGCATCGGCCGCTTCGAACAGGCCAACGGCGGCTCCATCTTCCTGGATGAAATCGCCGAAATGAGCCCGGCCCTGCAGGTGAAGCTCCTCCGGGTGCTCCAGGACCACGCCTTCGAGCGTATCGGTGGGGTAAAAACCATCCGCGTGGACATTCGGGTCATCGCCGCCACCAACCAGAATCTGGAAGAAATGGTGCGTCAGGGGCGGTTCCGGGAGGACCTGTATTACCGCCTCAAGGTCATCCCCGTGCGGGTGCCGCCGTTGCGGGAGCGGGTCTCGGACATCCCTCTTCTAGTGTCCGCCTTTCTGCAGGAATTCAGCCGCAAGAAGAAAAAGCCTCTGAAACGCCTCAGCCCCGAGGCCATGGACTGTCTCCTCCACTATTCCTGGCCCGGCAACGTGCGGGAACTGGAAAACCTCATCGAACGCCTGGTCATCCTCTGTGAAGGTGAGGTGGTGACCCCGGCGGATCTCCCCCGGCGCCTGGCGGAGACCTCCTGTCTTGCGGGCGCCGCCGTCGGCCTTGACCTCCCTGAGCAGGGGCTCAATCTCACCAACGCGGTCCAGGCCTTTGAAAGGAACCTGATCATCAAGGCCTTGGAGCGGAGCCAGTGGGTGAAGAGCAAGGCCGCCCAATTGCTCCAGCTTAACCGCACCACTTTGCTCGAAAAGATGAAAAAGCAGCAAATTACCCCCCCGCCGGCAGCGGCCGCACCGGGAAATGCGGGAGATTGGCGGCTCTCTTAGGGCGGGCAGATCTGTGTTTGGGAAAGTGTATCGTACTTCCGGCCTTTGTCTCGTTCCGCCTTTCTCCCACGTTGCTATATAAATTTGATCAATCGGAAGGTGACACCGGCTTTCCAGCCTGTACGGGAGCAAGCTGGCATCTGCCCTCCCCCATAATTGCCCCCTGCCTGGAACCCTGCTTCACAGCGGCTACCCCCTCCTCACTTTTCGTCAAAAGATTGACGCCACCCCTCCCTTTTTGACGCTGCCAATGGGCTGAATCCCGGCCACAGGGCGGCTTTATTCTCATATTCCGTGTATTTTCTGCAAGTTATTTAGCAATCTCCCTCCTGGTACGCCTTTTGCTTCTCCCGTCGCCAGGGAGGAAACCATGACCAGGAAAAAGATGACGCGCCGGCTCCTGCTGCTGGGCTGGATTATTCTGGGAGCGGCCTGGGCCGTGCTGGCCGCCACCCTCATGCTCTCACCCTCCCAGGCCGGCAGCGAAAAAAGCCCCTATATCATCCTCTCCGGGGAATTCTTTGAGGCCATGCAGAAGCTTTCCGGCGCCAATATCACCTATGGAGACCGCCAAGAGCCGCTGTTGCAGCAGATCGCCCTGTCAAACCAGTACGTGGTGAAAACGAACCTGACCATCATCCGGCAAAACGAAAAGATCATCCAGCTTTTGGAAGAAATCAACAACAAGGGTCTGCCCCGGGAACGCTGAGATGTTCTCTTCTCATCAGTCCTGCCGCCTGGTTCTGCTAATTATTGTCATCCTGTTATGGGGTGCACTCCCCTCTTGGGGGCACAGCCGTCCTTTCCCGCGGGCTTCCGGCCCTGCGGCCGGGCCTCCGCGCCCCGCCTGGGGGCTGCCCGCGGCCCCATCGCTCTCCCCCATCTGGCGGCAGGTGCGGCATTGGGAGGAGTCGGGAGAATCAGCCCAGGCCCTGGCCTTTCTCCTGGAATTCGCCAATCTCCACCCTGCCCATCCGGACCGGGCCGCGGCCCTGCTCAAGGCCGCCGCGCTGGCCCGCCAGCTTGGTCAGATCGACCAGGCCGTGAAAGTCTATACTTTGACCGCGTCCCTTTACCCTGGCACCCAGACTTTCACCCAAGCTTCCGTGGCGGCCCTGACTTTAAAGCTGTACCGGGAACTTCCTGAAAAAGACCCCCTGTCAACTTTCCGACAGTTCTTGGAGGGCCTCGCCGCTCTCTCCGGTCCCATTCCTCCTGAGGACCTGGCCGAACCCCTGGAAGCGGGCTGGAGCGCTGTCAGTCGCACCCTGCAGAGCCGGGCGCCAAATTCCCCGGCCTTCCTGGAGGAGGTGCTCCTGCTGTGGGACCTGCACCCGCAGGGAGCGCCACTGCCAGCGGGGGCGCTGCTTGTGGCGCGCCTCCTCAGGGAACAGGGCCTGCAGACCCAGGCCGCCGCCATCCTCGTGCGCCTGTGGGAAAATGGCCCGCCTGCCGTGCATCATCAGGTCCTCTTCGACCTTGTGGATATGGCCTTCGGCGCCCGAGGCCTTGCCGGTGTTGCCGAGGTCCTGGCAAAACTGCCGGGGAAACAGCCTGAACGTGATGCAGCCTTGCAGGCCTGGATTTGCAGGCTCCTTGGCCAGCCTGCGCCAGGGGAATGCTCCCGCGAGCAAGGAGAGAAATTGGGGCAAGAGATGCTGGCCTGGGTGACCGAAGCCCGCCAAAAATCCGGACAAGCCCTTGTCTCCGCTCACCTTCTGGAGAGACTCCTCCAGCGCCCCTGGCCTAAACCCTTGCAGGAAAAATTGCTTCTGGAGATGGGGAACCTGAACTGGTCCCTGGGCCGGTTTGCCCGGGCCGCCCAGGTCTATCAAAACCTACTGGACCATCAGCCCTCTGCCGATGTGGCGGCCTTTTGCCAGGATCGCCTGGCTTTGAGCCGCCTGAAGGACGGCTCCCTGGAGTCGGCCCAGGAACTGTATCAGGGTTTGGCAAAGACAGGAGACCAGTTCTGGCAGCTTCTGGCTCAGACGCGGCTGATGGACTTGGAACTGGCCCGGCTCAAGACCGAGCCCTCTCCGTGAGATGAGGAAAGGATGGTTCTATGGGAAGCAAGGCCATTTTAATCATCGATACCGGCTGCCGTTGGGAGGAAATGCGCCCCCAATTGGAAAAGACCCTTCAGATTGAAGTTCTCCAGGCCGCCTCGGTCCTGACGGTCCGGGAACTGCTCAAGCGCCATTTTTTCCACCTGGTTTTTTTGGCCGAAAAACTGGGAGGCCTGGACGCCTCGCCTTTGCTGGCCGAGATCAAGCGGGAGCAGCCCTTTTTGCCAGTCTTCGTCTGCTCTGACTCCCCCTCGGTGCACGGCGCGGTGACTGCCATGCGCCGGGGCGCCCAGGATTATCTGGGAACACCCCTGACGCTGGAGAAACTCCGGCAGATCGTCTCCGCCCATCTTGTCAGCCCCGCGGACCAGGTCAGGCAGAAAACCGGGGACAACGGTCAGGTTCGCCCCATCATCACCCAGGATCAGGCCATGCTGCAAGTCTTGCGCATGGCTGCAGCGGTGGCCCCCACCCGGGCCACGGTACTCATCCAGGGCGAGTCAGGCACCGGCAAAGAAATCCTGGCCCGGTTCATCCATGGCAAGAGTGACCGCAGTTCCGGACCCTTTGTGGCCGTCAACTGCGCCGCCCTCCCCGAAGGCCTGCTGGAAAGCGAGCTCTTCGGTCACGAAAAAGGGGCCTTCACCGGGGCCATTATGCGCAAGTTGGGAAAATTCGAACTGGCTCAGAACGGCTGCCTGCTCTTGGATGAAATCAGCGAGATGCATCCCCACCTCCAGGCCAAGCTGCTGCGGGTCCTGCAGGAAAACGAAATTGACCGGGTGGGAGGACGCCAGCCGGTGCCCATCAACGTCCGGGTCATGGCCACCACCAACCGGAATCTTCAGGACCTGATACAAAAAGGCGAGTTCCGGGATGACCTGTTCTACCGGTTGCAGGTGATCTCCCTCCATCTTACGCCGCTACGTCAGCGGCAGGGGGATATCCCTTTGCTGGCTGAATATTTCCTCAAGCGGTACGCACAACTATTCAACAAGAACAATCTCCGATTCTCCTCAGCTGCTCTGGCCTCCCTGAAAAACTCCTCCTGGCCGGGGAATATCCGCCACCTGGAAAATGCCGTAGCTCGAGGGGTGCTGTTGGCCCAAGGGTCAGTGATCCACTCACAGGATTTGTTCGGCGAGGCAGTGCCAGCCTCCCTGCCCGCGCCGGAGGTCCAGGCCGGCAGCCAACCGGTCACCTTGCGGGAAATGGAGCAGCGGCTCATTTTTCAAACGCTCCATGAAACGGAGGGCAACCGCACCCACGCCGCCAAACTGCTGGGCATCAGTGTGCGCACCTTAAGGAACAAGCTGCATGAATACCGGCATGCCGCTTTTCAGCCGGCGCGCCAGGGGTCGCAAGTGGCCTGAATTTTGCTTCTATACAGGTTATTTCTCCTAAAACATGGAAAGAACGGGGGGGGAACTTCAGGAAAAACAAGGTCGGCCTGTCTTCAAGAGGCCTCTCCACCCCGGCAGATAGGCTAAACCAGCCGGAACGGCGTTACGAGGAGTGCTGATGTCCTGGAACATCTTCCCTGAACGGGTGATGCGTCTTCTGGAGCAGACTTTGACCTGGCGCAGCCGGCGACAGGAAATAATTGCCGGCAATATCGCCAATCTGGACACCCCGCGCTACACCAGGAAGGAGTTGAATTTTCAAAAACTCCTGGCCGCGCACCTGCAAGGCGTCCCCCTGGTGCGTCTGGCCGCCACCCACGCGGCACATCTCACGGGAAAACCCGCCGGCGCGGCGGGGGCTGTCGAAAATACCCGGAGCAGCGTGGATCTGGATCAGGAAATGGTGCAGATGGCCGAAAACCAATTGGGGTACCAGGCCTCCGTGCTGATGCTCAATAAAAAAATCGACCAGATTCGCTCCGTCCTGCAAGGAGATAGATCATGAACGTTTTTAGGATGTTAGACATTTGCGCCTCGGGCCTCACCGCCCAGCGCCAGCGGCTCAACGTCATCGCCGAAAACCTGGCCAACTCGCACACAACCCGCACGCCTCAGGGAGGGCCCTATTGTCGGAAGCACGTGATCCTGGCCACCCGGCCCGCCGAGGAATTCGCCAGTTGTCTCGAGGATTCCGTGAAAGTGGCGGTCACCGATATCGTCGAAGACAAACAGGGTGGGCGGCCCGAATATGATCCCGGCCACCCCGATGCCGATGAAAAGGGCATGGTTCATTATCCCAACGTGAATCCCGTCACCGAAATGGTGAGCCTGACCCTGGCCAGCCGGGCCTTCGATGCCAACGTCTCGGTGTTCCGGGCCGGCCGGGCCATGGTTTTGAAGGCTCTGGAAATCGGACGCTGATACTGTAAAATTTCTTTTCCTCCCATCTGCCACCACTTGCGCGCCAAAAGAAGTTTATGGAGAAAGGATGCCATGAAAATCGTTCCTGCCTTCCCAGTTTCGGAACCGCAGGCATTGCAGAGCAACCCGGGTTCTTCCGGCCATCCCTCTGGCCGGGGCGGCCTGTTCAAGAATATGTTGGCCCAAGTCAATCAGGGCCAGCAACAGGCCGATGTCCAGATCCAGCAGGCCCTTACGGGTACGGGTGAGTTGCACGACGCCATGCTGGCCCTGGAAAATGCCAACCTGGGGCTCAAGTTTCTAATCCAGGTGCGCAATAAATTGTTGCAGGCCTATGAGGAATTGAACCGCATGTCCATGTAGCCTCACTCTACCGTAATCATGGAGAGAAGGAATGAAAGGGCTAGAGCAGATCCTCGACAGGGGCAAACAACGGTATCAGGCACTGACGGCTACCCAGCGCCTGCTGTTTTTCGCGTTGGGCGGGGCTGCCCTTCTAGCTTTGGGGTTACTGGTCTTTCTCCAGCCCGCCGGGGATTACGGCATTTTGTTCAGCAATCTTTCCCAGGAAGATGCCGGCAACATCGTCTCTCGTCTGAAAGGGAAAAAAATTCCCTATCAATTGGAGGCCGGCGGCACCTCCATTGCTGTTCCCCGTTCAGAAGTCTATGAACTTCGTCTCCAATTGGCGGGAGAAGGCATGCCCCGGGGAGGCGGGGTCGGCTTTGAACTCTTTGACCGGCAAAATCTGGGAGTGACGGATTTCGTCCAGCGTCTCAATTATCAGCGGGCTCTCCAGGGCGAACTGGCCCGCACCATCGCCGGCATCCCGGAAGTTGCCGAAGCCCGGGTGCACATCGTCACTCCCAAAGAATCCCTTTTTATCGAAGACCAGCGGAAAGCCTCCGCCTCGGTGGCGGTCAAGCTGCGTCCCGGCCGCACCCTGAACCCGTCCCAGGTCGACGGCATCGTCCATCTGGTGGCCAGCGCCGTCCCCGGCCTGCATCCCTCCCAGGTGTCGGTGGTGGATCTGAACGGCCGCATCCTCAGGAACTCCCAGGATGCCCAATCCTCCGAAGGCCTCACCAGTGCTCAGCTTAACCTGCAACGGCAGGTGGAGGATGGCCTGGAACGCAAACTCCAATCGCTTTTTGACCAGATGGTGGGGCCGCGCAAGTCCTTTGTGCGGGTCTCCGCTGACCTGGAATTTCAAAAGATCGACACCCGGGAAGAGACCTTCGCGCCCAACCGGGAGTTGGTGCGCAGTGAACAAAAGACCCTGGAGCGCTCCACCCGGGGCGCGGAGGGCGGGGGTAACCCGGAAAGCCGGTTCGATCTCGGTCGGGGCACCGTCACTGCGCCGCCTCCCGGTAAGGGGCCGCCGCCCCTGACGCCACCCGCCAGCCCCAAGCCTGCCCATGAGGGCACAGGCTCAGAACGCCAGACTGAACTCAAGAATTATGAGATCAACCGGGTGCTGCGCCAGGTGGTAGATCAGCCGGGCAAAATCAAACGGCTCTCCCTGGCAGTGGTGGTGGACGGCATATACAAGGGGAAAAACCATGCCTTCAATCCCCGTCCTCAAGAAGAAATGCGCCAGTTCGCCAATCTGGCCAAAAAAGCCGTGGGTTTTAACGCCGACCGGGGAGATCAGCTGGAAATCTCCTGCGCTGCCCTGGCCCCCCAGACTCCCGAAGGCAGTGTAGCCGTCAGCGGCAGTGGCGGCTGGCAGGAGAGCCTGGGATCCTCTCTGAAGATCGGCTTGGTGGTGTTGGCGGTCCTGCTGGGCTTGATGCTCATGATGAAAAAGAAACGGGCCTCAATACAGCCCCCATTATTAGAGGGGCCGCCTGGTTCGGTATTGCCGCCCCCTTTCCCCCAAGAGGCCGCCTTGCCGGCAGGGGAACCTGTCCCGGCAGCCATGACCTCGCCCGGACCCCGGCTGGCCTTGCCCGACGCCGTGGATGGTCAGGACAAGGTGGGGCGGTTGGTCTCAGCTTATCCGGATCGGGCCGTGGAAGTTTTGCGACTCTGGCTGCATGACCATGATCCGGCCAGGACCTGATTTCCCGGGGAGGAGAAACGATTCATGGCAGGCAAGTGGGATAAGCTGAGCGGCCCGGACAAAGTGGCTCTATTGCTTCTTAGTTTGGGGGAGCACCAGGCCGCCGAACTGCTCAAGCGTCTGGATGATCAGGAGGTGCAAATTTTGGGGCAGAAGATCTCCCGACTGGACGTGGTTCCCACCAAGCAGATTGCCGGCATTCTTGAAGAATTCTCCAAAATGATGGAAACGCCGGAAGCCATCGTGGTCCGTGGCGACCAATTTTTCAAAAATACCATTTCCCGGGCCATGGACGGTCGCCGCCAGGAAAACCTCCTGGAAAAACTGGACCTGGAGACGAATCCAGATTTCTTCCAGAAAATTAAGAAGTTGGATTCCCGGACCGTGGCCTCTTTCCTGCGCGATGAGCATCCCCAGACTGTGGCCCTGGTGCTGGCCCACCTGGAGCGCAACCAGGCGGGCGCAGTCCTGGCTCAATTTTCCGAGGATTTGCAGATGGAAGTGGTGCGCCGCATAGCCAGCCTGGACCAGGTTTCACCGGCAATCATTGAAGAGATCGATGCCGCGTTGCGGGAACAAATCGATCTGGTGGAAGAAGTGGGCGGCCGCTTGGTGGGGGGACCCCAATCCGTGGCCGAAATCTTGAACCAAATGGAGCGCAACCAGGAGGCCACTATCTTGACGCGTTTGGATGAAGAGGATTTAAGTGATTTGGCAGAGGAAATCCGCCGTTTCCTCTTCACCTTTGAAGACCTGCAGGGTGTGGATGACCGGGGCATGATGGCTCTCTTGAAGGAGATCAATACCCAGGATCTGGCCCTGGCCCTCAAAGCCGCCTCCGCGGAAATTAAGGCCCGATTTTTTAAAAATATGTCCAGCCGCGCCTCGGAAATGCTCCAGGAGGAATTGGAGATCATGGGTCCGGCCAAACTGCGGGACGTGGAGGCGGCCCAGCAACGCATCATCCAGGTAGCCAAACGCCTGGAAGGGGAAGGCCAGATCGTCCTGACCGGCAAGGGTGGCGAAGATGTCTACATCTGAGTCGTCCTGCCCCCCTGACGGCCCCATCGCCGTATTTCAATTTCAATCTTTTGCGGACAATTCCCAGCCAGCGCCCACCCCGGATTTCCAGCTCCAGTCCTTTGAGGGCGTCAACCGGGAGCAACCCTCCTTTTTGGGGCTGGATCTGCATAATCAGGCTCAGGCAATCCTGGCCGCGGCTCACATGCGGGCCCAGGACATAGAACGGCGGGCTTACGAAGAAGGGTTCCACCAGGGGCAGAAGGACGGCCAGGAAATCGGCCAGAAAAGCCTGGACCATGTCATTCAGCGCTTTCTGGAGATGCTCGACAACCTGGAAGCCGCTAAGAAGGAGTTACACCTCAGCAGAGAGCAGACCCTCCTGCGGTTGGTGCTGTTAATGGGGGAGAAGCTTGTGGGCCGGGAATTGCGCCTGCACCCGGAAAGCATCCGGCAGGTCATCGAGCAGGGCCTGCGGCAGTTAGCTGAAACAGAACAATTGCGCCTTTTCTTGAACCCTCAAGATTTGGAACTGCTTGAGCAGACGGACCGCAGTTTCTGGCCTTCAGGAATCGAAATGGTCCCGGAGGCAGCCATCACGGTGGGCGGGTTTCTCCTCGAATCACCCCGGGGCGATTTGGACGGCACCCGGGAAAGCCGCTGGGCCAGGGTGGCCCGGTGTCTGGAAGAAGCTCTGGAGAAGATAAATGCAGACCTGTCCACCCCTTGACTGGCAAAGTCTGGAAACTTCCTTGAGCCGGGCGGAACCCCTGGCTTTAACCGGCAGGGTGCAGGAAATGGTGGGGCTCGTTATCAAAAGCCGGGGACCCAAAAGCGCCATAGGCGCCATCTGCCAGATCGACCTGCCCGATTCCCCCCAGCCGGTTCCTGCTGAGGTCGTAGGTTTCCGGCAGGGGCAAGTGCTGCTCATGCCCCACGGCGAGGTCCGCGGCATCAGGCCTCAGGCACGGGTGGTGCTTGCCAGCCACCAGGCTGAGGCCGCAGTGGGAAACTCTCTATTGGGCCGGGTCATCGACGGACTGGGGCAGCCCCTGGATGGCAAAGGGCCCCTCCAGGCCCGGAAACTCTACCCTCTTTATGCCCCTCCCTTGAATCCCTGCACCCGCCGGGCCATCTCCGCCGCCGTGGACACCGGCATCCGGGCCATCAACGGGGCGTTAACCCTGGGCAAAGGCCAGCGCCTGGGCATCTTCGCCGGCTCGGGCGTGGGCAAAAGCACGCTCATGGGCATGATGGCCCGCTTCACTCGGGCGGATGTGAGTGTCATCGGCCTCATCGGCGAACGGGGCCGGGAGGTCAAAGAGTTCATCGAGCATAACCTGGGCCCTGACGGCCTGGCCCGGGCCTGCGTCGTGGCCGCCACCTCCGACACCCCGCCATTGGTGCGCGTGCGGGGCGCTTATCTCGCCACCGCAGTGGCTGAATACTTCCGGGACCAGGGGCTCAATGTTCTGTTGCTCATGGACTCCCTCACCCGGTTTGCCATGGCTTCCCGCGAGGTCGGCCTGGCCATCGGCGAGCCCCCCACCGCCCGGGGGTATACCCCGTCGGTCTTCGCCCAACTCCCGGCTCTTCTGGAGAGGGCGGGAACCTGTCCCGGACCCGGGAGCATCACGGGTATCTATACCGTCCTGGTGGAGGGTGATGATCTCCTGGAACCCATCGCCGATGCGGTGCGGGCCATTCTGGACGGCCACATCGTCCTGTCCCGGGAACTGGCGGACCAAGGCCACTATCCCGCCATCGATGTGCTGGCCAGCATCAGCCGGCTCATGCCCCAGGTCACTGAACCGGCCCACATGCGGCTGCGGGAGCACCTGATCCGGGTGATGGCCGCCTACCGGCGGGCCGAGGATCTGGTCAACATCAATGCCTATGTCCGGGGCACCAATCCGGAGATTGACTATGCCCTGGAAAAAATCGGGGCGGTAATCCGCTACCTGCGCCAGGGTAGTACCGAGGCCGTTTCTCTGAAGCAGGCCGTCCAGGACTTGGAGGAGATTTTCGCCCCGTGAGCCCGGCCTCCCGATTTCGTTTCTCCCTGGAAACGGTGTTAAAAGTCCGAACCTTAAGGGAAGAGCAGTCCCGCTGGGAAGTGGCCCGGGCCCACCAGCAATTGGAGCGGACACGCCAGGCCATGGCTGACACCGCCGCGCGCCGGGAGCAATTGTTGGCGGAACTGGCGGTGGCATCGTCCCGGGACTGGGATGTCCAGGAGTACCAGTTGTATCAACTGCATCTGGATTCTTTGCATTCTGCCCTGCTGGCCTGGAAAGAAAAAATTTCTCAGGAAGAAGGCGAATTAGAATTGAAACGGCAGATCCTGCTCAAGCGTCACCAGAAACGGCGTCTGTTGGAACGGCTCCGGGAAAAGAAGGCCGCTCAGCACAAGCGGGAGATCGCCTGTGTCATGGACAGGGAAAGCGAGGCCATTAACCTGGGACGGTGGTCCGGGGGAACAAGGAGTCATCATGGAGAAGAATAAGACCATTGCCTGGCGCGGCTGGGGGTTTTGCAGCAGTGTACTCATCCTGGGGCTGTGTGCCAAACTGGGGCTCACCGCCATCCTCATCACGCCTCCCCATTTACTCCCCTGGAGCGGCCCCCGGGTGAGTGAAGCAGCCATCCCCGATAGTGCGAAAGGTGATGCCCGCGGCGCCATGGCCCGGGTCATGGGTCTGGTGGAAAAGGAACGGCAAGCCCTGCAAGCCAGGGAATCGGCCCTGACGCAACGGGAAGATCAGCTTAAGGTGTTGAGGAAGGAGGTGGAAGAGCGTCTCCAGGAACTCAAGGCTATGCAGCATAATCTCCGGGAATCCCTGGAGGAGGAGAAGCGTCTGCAGGGTGAGCACAACCGCCATCTGGTGGCCACCCTGGAAGCCATGCCGCCGGACCGGGCTGGTAAGTTACTGGAAAAAATGGAGGATGAGGCGGCCGTGCAACTTTTGAGGCGCCTCAAGGGGAAGGAGGCCGGGGCCATTCTGGGTCTGTTGCCCCCTGACAAGGCGGCCCGTCTCAGCCATCGGCTGCTCAAATAAAAGTGGCCAGCAAAGAAACGGCGCACTCTGGCAACCCTATACTGGCAATTTCTTAAAAAAAGGGGGGGAAGGCCGCAAAGGCCTCGCCAGTTTCCTGGAAATTGATCCTGGGGCCATCGTTGTGAGGCTTCCGTGATTATGGTAAGCTGGGGCGCATCAATAACAAGAGGAGAGGACTGCCTCATGCCCGATCCAGCTTTCACCTCGGCCCGCCAGGCTCTGTTGGTCTTTCACTTTGGCGACCGCTTGAAGTCGGAATTGCTCATGGCTTCGCACCTGTTGAATGTCTGCCAGGAATTGAAGGAGGCGGAGCGCCTGGGCGGTCTGAAGATTCTGCTGGAATGCTTCCGGGCTCTGGAGCGGGAAGTGGGTTTGGGTCAGGCGCTGATCGCCGACCCGGATATGGTGCGGGTGAGAACGGTCATGACCGGCCTGGTGGGCATGGTAGAGGCGAACCATCTGGTGGACATGCAAAACCACCTCACCTGGATCATCAGCTTCATGACCACCTATGCCCAGAGGGCCATGGAGTATCTGATCCAGGAAAAGTTGCTGTAATTGGTGGCACAGGCTTTCCAGGCTGTGCAGACACTCGGGGCGGGTGTCCTCCACAAGCTTGCAAAGCTGGAATAGATTCGTTTCCCCATCTTCAGGATGGGGGCACCAGGCGGTAAACCTCCAAAAGGGGCAGGTCGTGTTCCTGGGCCAGGCGGCGGCAGGCCTCGTATTCAGGCATCAACCGCCTGCGGCCGGCGTACTCCATGACCTTGACCGCGAGCGGTCCGTAGGGGGTGTCAATGCTCTCCTGCCAGCGCCGGGCCGTGACCCGCTCCACTTCCATGAGGCGCACCCCCAGGGTGGTGGAATCGGTAAAGATTTTTAGCAGCAGTCCTTCCTTGGCGGCTAAGGGGGCCACCACCGTGAGACGCACGCCGGGGCGGTTCTTCTTCATCTGAAGGGGGCTTAAGCCCACGTCCAGAGCTCCCGCGGCAAAAAGCCCCTCCATCAAGGGCTCGTAAAGTTCAGGAATCATGTCGTCCAAGTGTGTTTCCAGGACCAGGACTTTCTCTCTCAGCCCTTGGCCTGCGGCCAGCGGTTGGCCGAGAAAGAGACGGAGCAGGTTGGGGTGTCCCGGAAACTCCTTGGTGCCGGCCCCATAGCCCACCGCTTCCAGGAGCACGGGAGGGCACGGGTCGGGCCGGGCCCCCAGGGCGCGTAAAATGGCGGCGCCAGTGGGCGTGACCAACTCCCCATGAAGCTCGGTACCGTAAACGGGGAACCCTTTCAGTAATTCCGCAGTGGCCGGGGCTGGATTGGGAAGCAACCCGTGGGCGCAGGCGATCATCCCCTTCCCCTGGGGCAGGGGGCTGCAGAAAACCTTGCCAATCCCCAGCGCTTCCACGCCGAAGGCCGCCCCCACCACATCCAGAATGGTGTCCAGAGCCCCCAGTTCGTGAAAGTGCACCGACTCCAGAGGTTCGCCGTGCATGCGGGCCTCTGTCTCGCCCAGATGGCGAAAGATGGCCATGGCCCTTTCTTTCACCGCCGGGGAGAGGGCAGCCTGGCGGATTAAGGAGCAGATTTCTGCGTAGGAGCGGTGACCGGGCAGTTCACGGGGGGCAAAATCAACCTTGAGGCCGCGTACGTGCTGGCGGGTCACCTCCCGCACTTCCAGACGGACGGGGGGGAGGCCCAGGGAATTGAAGGCCGCCTCCAGGGCATGCCGGTCCAGGCCCACATCCAGCAAGGCTCCCAGGGTCATGTCCCCGCTGATGCCGCTGAAACAATCGAAGTAGGCCCACCGTTCAGTCGGAGTTGAGGCCGGCAATGAGTTCCACCTCCTTTACGGTCCGGGCTTCGATCCGGCGCACCACAAACCGAAGATCGCGGTACTCCACCTGTTCCCCGGCCCGGGGCAGGTCGCCCACCAGGGCAATGAGGAACCCGGCCAGGGTTTCGTAGTCTCCCATGGGCAGGTCCAGGTGTAGGGCTTCATTCAAGGTATTGACCTCAACGCGTGCGTCGATGAGGTAGTGATTATCCCCCAATTGCAGGAATGGGCTGACTTCCTGGTCGAACTCATCAGAAATTTCCCCCACAATTTCTTCCAGGAGATCCTCAATGGTGACTATTCCCGTCGCCCCGCCGTATTCATCCACCACCACGGCCAGGTGGATCCCCTGGCGCTGCATCTCGGTGAGCAAGGCGTCGATCTTCTTGATTTCCGGGACATAGTGGACCGGACGGATTAAGGGTCTGATGGACCGGTCTGAGGGCTCTTCCCCTAAGAGGTCAAAGCTGTGCAGCACCCCCACCAGGTTGTCAATGCGCCGGCTATAGACGGGCAGACGGGAGTAGGGCGAGCCCCGGAATTCCTCCAGGGCCTGGGCCACGGACAGGCTGTCGGGCACCGCCATTACTTTCACCAGGGGGACCATCACCTCTTTGACAGTGCGCAGGCTGAACCGCAGGATGCGATTGATGATGCGGCGTTCCCCGGTTTCCAGGTCCACCTCCGGCCCGCTCTTCTGCACCACCAGGTGCAGGTCTTCCCGGGTGATGAAGGGCAGTTGACTGGTATCTCGGGCGCCCGTCAGCCAGAGAACGAGGCGGCTCAAAGTGGCGAAGATCAGGGTGACGGGATATAGAATCCAGGTGGCCACCCACAGGATGGGGGCCAGCGCCGCGGCCAGCCGATTGGGTTGCTGCCGGCCGATGGATTTGGGGGTGATTTCCGCCAGGAGCAGGATCAGGGGCGGCAAAATCAGCATGGCCACCCATTCACCGGAAGGACCGAGCCAGGAGATCAGGATGGCGGTCACCAGGATCGTGTTGGAAATTTCCGAAAGATTGGAACCCAGCAGGCAGGTGGCCACCAGACGCTCGGGTTTTTCCAGCAGATTCAGGGCGATCTGGGCGCCGCGCTGTCCCTCTTCAGCCCGGCGCCGGAGACGGCGTCGGCTGGCGGAAACCAGGGAGATTTCTGCGGCCGAGAAGAGGGCCTCCAGAATCAGTAAAGGAATGAAGATGAGGAGGATCGTCAGGATCATGACGGGCGCCGGGCCACCTCCAGATCCATGATACGGGTCCCCTTCACTTTCAGGACGGTGAAGGTAAAGTCGCCGTACTCCAGGGTGTCGCCTTCCTTGGGGAGTTCGCCGAACCGGTCAAGGACCAGTCCGCCGATGGTGTCCACTTCTTCTGATTCCGGCAAATCCGCAGCCATGGCCTCGTTGAATTCGCCCAGGGGATAGGAAGCCTTGACGCGCCAGCAGCCGGGCCTCACCTCCTCCAGGTCCCTTTCCTCCCGGGAAAACTCCTGGGGAATCTCGCCGCACAGCTCCTCCAGCAGATCCTCCACCGAGACCAGCCCCACCAGGGCGCCGTACTCATCCACCACCAGCGCCAGGCGTTGGCGCTGGTTCTGGAGCTCAGTCAGCAGGTCGAAGGCCCCCTTGTTCTCCGGCACATAGTAGGGCGGCCGCAGCATGTTCTCAATCATGGCGGCGTCGCAGGCTTCCGGGGAACAGAGGTTGAGAAGCTCCCTGGCGTACAGGATGCCCAGGACATCGCCGGGTTGATCACGGTAAATGGGCACCCGGGAGAAGCGGGAGCGTTTGACCGCCTGGATCATGTGCGCCACGGGCATGTCCAAAGGGAGACTGAAAATATCCGGGCGGGGCACCATGATCTGACTCACCCGGACCTCGCTCAGAGACAGGAGATTCTGGATGAAATCCCGTTCCAGGGCGGCGATCATGCCTCCCTGATGGCTTTCCTCCACCATGCGCACAAAATCATCCTGCTGGACCGCGGGCACCTGCAAATCCGGGCGAAAGCCCAGGATTACGAGAATCCCCTGGCTGAGCCGCAGGAGAATCACCCGCATGGGGGTGACGATGCGGATGGCCCAACGCACCAGCGGCGCCAGCATTGGCGCCAGGCGGACCGGATAGGTGAGGGCCAGGGATTTGGGGATAATTTCCCCTAGAAAGAGCAACGTGGGAGATATGACCAGGAGGGCCAGCCAATGGCCCTTTTCTCCCCACAGACTCAGGGCGATGGAGGTGGCCAGGATGGAGGCCAAAATGGTGACGATCTCCACCCCCAGCACCAGGGTGATGAGCAGCAGGTGGGAGTGGCCCAGGACTTCCTCCACCAGTTTCCCGCGCCGGGGCCGCTTTTGCTTGAGCCGGAGCCGGTCCAGGGGCGTCAAGGCCAAAAGGGAGGTTTCCGAGGCGGCGAACAAGGCGTACAGCAGCAGAAGGCCGCCCAACGCCAGCCATCTCAGGGTCATTTCCGAGGGAATAAACGCTTCCAAACCGATGCCTGCGATTATAAAGAAAATTGAATAATTACCGAAGACCTACGTGAAGAAGGCCGGAGATTCAAGGTTATTTCCGGCCTTCCTCCTTTGAAGATGCAGGTTGGATGATCAATAGGAGATACGCTCCCATCAAGGTTCAGCCAGATCACATCAAGGCCCGGGGGGGAGCCGCGGGCAGACGCTTCCGGGTGCTCTTGCCCTTGCCGGACCCGCTGAAGGGCGGACGCACCAGGGCTTCAGCCAATACCTCGTCCATGTTGGACACCGGCACGAACTTGAGCCGCCGCCGCACGTACTTGGGAATCTCCACCAAGTCCTTTTTGTTGGCTTCGGGCACAAGGACCTTTTTCACCCGGGCGCGCAGCGCGGCGATGGACTTTTCCTTGAGTCCGCCCACGGGCAGCACCTTGCCCCGCAGGGTGATCTCGCCGGTCATGGCCACATCCCGTCGCACCGGGATCTGGGTAAGGGCGGACACCAGGGCCGTGGCCAGGGTGATGCCGGCCGAGGGACCGTCTTTGGGAGTGGCCCCGGCGGGCACATGGATGTGAATGTCCAGCTTTTCATAAAAATCATCGGTCAATTTGAGCCGGTCGGCCCGGGAGCGGGCGTAGCTCAAGGCCGCGTGGGCCGATTCCCGCATCACTTCCCCCAACTGCCCGGTGAGGGTAAGCTGGCCCTTGCCCCGCATGAGGGAGGCCTCCACCGCCAGGGTCTCGCCTCCCACCTGGGTCCAGGCCAGGCCCGTGGCTACGCCCACCTCGTCCTTCTCCAGTTCGTCTTCCGGCAGGAACCGGGGTGGCCCGAGATAGCGGTGCAGGTTGGCCTTGGTGATGGTGAAGGGTCCCTTCTCCCCCTCGGCGATACGCCGGGCGATCTTGCGGCACAGGGTGCCGATCTCCCGCTCCAGGTTTCGGAGCCCCGCCTCCTGGGTGTAGTGAATGATCACCTGGGTGAGGATCTGGGGAGAGATGTGCAGGTCGTCGGATTTCAGGCCGTTTTCCTGGAGCTGCCGGGGCAGGAGAAACCCCTGGGCGATCTTCAGCTTTTCCTCTTCAGTGTAACCGGCCAGGCGGATGATCTCCATGCGGTCCTTCAGAGCCGACGGAATGGGGTCCACCAGGTTGGCGGTGGTGATGAACATCACCTTGGAAAGATCGAAGGGCACATTCAAATAGTGGTCACTGAAGGCATTGTTCTGCTCCGGGTCCAGCACTTCCAGCAGGGCCGCGGCCGGGTCGCCCCGGAAGTCCATGCCGATCTTGTCCACCTCGTCCAGGATAAAGA
>CAZFWX010000047.1:0-23258 GCA_964522695.1 uncultured Desulfobacterales bacterium | reverse complement strand
GGGGCCGCTGGCGCCCGCCCCCCCCCCCCCCCCCCCCCCCCCAGTCTCTCTTTCCCCGTTTACCCACCCGCCTGACGGCGGGCGTGTTCCACTTTGAGGCAGTGGTCCATGACCACGGTCAGGCCTGCGGCCCGGGCCTTGGCCGCGCTCACCGGCTCCGCCAGGCCCAGTTGCATCCACACCACCTTGGCACCCAAAGCAATGGCCTCGTCCACGATGGCAGGAATGGCCTCCACCTGGCGGAAGATATCCACGATATCGACCGGAAAGGGAATATCCTTGAGGCTGGGATAGCATTTTTCGCCCAGCACTTCGGACTGCCCCGGGTTGACGGGGACGATGCGGAAGCCGTGCTCCTTGAGATACGCAGCCACCTGGTGGCTGGGTCGGCTGGGATTGGGGGAGATCCCCACCACGGCGACGGTCCGGTATTTCTGCAGAAGGGCGGTGATCTCTTCCGGGGTGGCGCTAAGCAGCGGCTTGGTCATAAGGGCCTCGGTTCTGCAAGATACGGGAAGGAGGCCAGGACCCGGCACAGGTGCAATAACCTGTGGTTCCGGACCGTTGCCCCCTATCCATCTTTCTCAACCGGGAGTTTTTTCGCTTTCCGGCTGCGCCCCTTCCAGGGGGATGCCGGCAGGCTGCAGGGCGGGCTCAATCTTGAAGACGGTCTTCAGGTATCTGTAGCCGAATTTGAGCAGTTCCAGGTCATCTTCATAGATGCGCTGCTGCATGTCGTCGTCCACATCGAAGATATTGAGGAAATGGGTCTGGAAGACGAAGCGACGGAACTGATCCAGGTCATACATCACCATGTAAAAGAGGTTGGCGTGGCGTTCGTCCACGTCCGGCTTGCCCTGGGAGCTGCGCCGCAGCATCATGGCCTTCCACTCTTTATTGATTTCGTCGTAATAGTCGGCGCCCTGGTCCTTTTTCCAGGTCTCCACGTTCCATTCGGTGTCTTCCAGGAAGCCCTGGCAATGCGGTTCCTTGACCAGGAAATAGAACTCATCCAGACCGTCTTCGGTGACCATGGAGCCCTGGCCCACGGGGTAATAGCGGCAGGTGGCGGGACGGTCGGAATAGACCTGGCAGCCGCTCACGGGCTTCACGAAGGGACAGCGGCCGCCGTAGCGGGGCATATCCATGGTGACCAGAGGCAGGCCCGATTTGTCATGAACATCCCGGCGGGTGTAGAGCTCCAGAAATTTGCCCGAGTCGATGCCCAGACGCTGTTTCAGGCGCAGGATATCATAGGGGGTGAGGATCAGGGTGGTTTTGCCGCAGCACTCGGTGAAG
The DNA here is from genome assembly GCA_964522695.1 of uncultured Desulfobacterales bacterium. Lineage (GTDB taxonomy): Bacteria > Desulfobacterota > Desulfobaccia > Desulfobaccales > 0-14-0-80-60-11 > VGSQ01. The sequence continues at coordinate 21,959 of CAZFWX010000047.1, read as the reverse complement.
CAGGTGACGCCCGGGTGGCACCGGAATTTAAAGCGGCTTTCCGGCGTCAATTTCACCGGTTGCACGACTTTCATGTTAAGATCGACCATCAGTGACTCCTTGACATTAATGCGGGTGTGGCACTAAATAACCATTTTACACGAAATCCGGGCATGGCGCCTGGAGATTTTTCTGAACCCATCAATCTGGATAGAAAAATCGGCGGCAGGAGGAAAAAATCCCTCATCTTTTTACCGCCCCGGGCCGATGACAGGAACACCGGGGGACTGCGGGGAGTGAACCTCTGCCTGCAGCCGGCGGCAGTTCTTCGCCCGGAAGTGCTCAGGCGGTGACTGATAATCCTTAAACACTGTGGAGGAGAAACGTATGCGGCAGTTGGGCAGGATGAGCGCTATTCTAGCAGTTGTGGGGTTGGCTGCCTTGCTGGCCCTGGCCCCCCAGACCATGGCCCAATGGGGCTATGGCGTCGACAAAGCCAGGCAGGCCATCGGCAAGGGCAAGCAGGAATCTCCCAAGAGCCCGGATGGCGGACCCCACAACGTCGCCGGGGAGGACGTGGGCGGCAAGGGGCTGGCCTCCGCCACCACCTTCAAAAACAAGGTCCGGCCTTTCTCTTATACCATCCCCGCGGGCTGGCGCCAGGAAGGCAGCGGCGACCCCGCCGGCGAACGGGCCCAGTTCATGAAACCGGGGACTACCGCGGGTTTCACCTTTCATTTCACCCAGATGGTGCCTAGCTTCCCGCGCCAGGCCTCGGTGGAGGCTTCTTTTAAGCAGGCCAAAGAGGAAATGAGCATCGGCAAGTATATCTCCGTCAAGCGGCGGGACCAGGGCCAGGTCATCGGCTGGGAGACCATTGAATCCCCCACCAAGGGCTCGGGCGGCTTCCAGCGCATCCAGTGGCAGTGCTACGACGGCCAGAATTTCTATTACAGCTTCATCGCCCACAGCGACCCGCGGCAGTTTGAGCAGCACCGGGCCGCGCTCCAGGGCATCATCAACTCCATCGCCTTCGGCAGATAAGAACGTTAGCCGGGAGGGCCAGGGGGCGCCCCGGCTCTCCTCGCGTAACTGCCAACCCTGGAAAGCGGGGTGGGATAGTTCTATAACCCAGAAATACAATAAAATTCCCTGATTAATAATCTCCCCCTCCCCTGGTGGGAGGGGTTTGGGGGGAGGGGGACGGCTTGCTGCGAATCCGGTAATAATCACCCCACTCCAACCCTCCCTCATCAAGGGGGAGGGGGAAAAGACTCTACGTTTATGAATGGTATGCGGGAGAAGTAATATCCGGCAACTCTCCCGCCTTTATAGCCCCGCTCTTGTGCCTGGGCCGGCCAGGGCCATCTCACCGCCGCGCCATCCCCCAAGACAGCGAAAAGACGGTCCTTGAAAATTTACGGGAAGTATATTATGAACCATGCCAGGCGCGCCTTGGGGCGCAGGTGGGCTCAGCACCAGCAGCTTTGTCCTCCACTCCCTAGTTTTGGCACTCATTCCCAAAAGTTGCGGCCGGACCTGTGAAATCCCGCTCGCGGCCTTGGGGAAAACGGGGGCAGCAGTGACACATCCTGATCCGGCGCTCCTGGCCCTGCCCATCGACGCCAAGGTGGCCCAGTCTCAGGCCGTCATCCGCCAGGCCCTGGAGCGCTTCGGCCCCAGCCGCCTGGCCGTGGCCATCACCGGCGGCAAGGACAGCACCACCAACCTGTGGCTGGTGCGGCAGGTCTGCGCCGACATGAACCAGCCTCTGCCGGTCTGCCTGTTCATCGACGAAGGGGACGTCTTTGACGAGATCCGGGAGTTTGTGGACGCCTTGCGGCAAGACTGGGGCCTGGACATCGCCGTGGTCAAAAATGACGACGTGGCCGGCCAGGTGGCCAATATCGGCGATATGGTGCAGGTGGCCAGCTTAAAATCCGAAAACCGGGCGGCCCTGCAGGAGATCGGCTTCACCGGAGAGGCCTTCCCCTTTATCCCCGACTCCCCGGTGTGCAACCACCTGATGAAGACCCTGCCCCTGCGCAGTTTTATCCGGGAGCGGGGGCTCGCGGCCCTGATGACGGCCATCCGCTGGGACGAGGTGGGGGCCCGGGAGGCCGAGCAGTATTTCAGCGGGCGCACCAATCCGGACCATACCCGGGTGCACCCCATCCTCCACTTCCGGGAGCGGGACATCTGGATCGCCATCTTCAAATACGACATTCCCTATAACTCCCTGTACCGCCTGGGCTACCGGTCCCTGGGAGCCCGTTGCGCCACGCTGAAGGTCTCGGATATCCCGGCCTGGATGCAGGACCTGGAACACACCCCGGAGCGGGCCGGCCGGGGCGAAGATAAAGAAGCGGTCATGGAGCAGCTCAGGGCCCTGGGGTATATGTGAGCAAAGGGAAAGAATGAATATCGAAACCTCCGCCGGAAAGCCCCAATCCGCCCCCAAGGTGGTGATCATCGGCCTGGACGGCGTGCCGTACAGCCTCCTCAAGGATTATATCGATCAGGGGGTGATGCCCCGCTTGAAGGAAATGGCCGCCGCCGGCGCGCTCATGCCCATGACCAGCACCCTGCCCGAGGTGTCCTCGGTGGCCTGGGCCTCCTTCATGACCGGCAAAAACCCCGCGGAGCACGGCATCTTCGGGTTCATGGAGGTGAACCGCCAGACCTACGACTTTCAGTTTCCCAACTTTTTGTCGCTCAAGTCCCCCACTTTTTGGGAAGAGCTCAGTCTGCCTGCGGTGGCCTTTAACATCCCCCAGACCTACCCGGCCCGGCCCACCAATGGCGTGCTGGTGAGCGGCTTCGTGGCCCTGGACCTGGCCAAGGCCGTCTATCCGCCGCGCCTTTTGCCCTATTTGCAGAGCCTCGACTATCAACTGGACGTGAAAAGCCAGCTTGCGGCCACGGACCCCGGGGCCTTCTTTGACAATCTGGCTGCGGTCTTCGCCACCCGCTGCCAGGCCCTGCGCCATTTCTATGACACCGAATCCTGGCGCATTTTCATCGGCACGATCACGGAAACGGACCGCCTGCACCACTTCTTTTTTGACTCCGCCCGGGGCGGCGCGCATCATCAGGTTTTCCTGGACTTTTACCGGAAGCTCGACGCCTTCCTGGGGGAAATGTACGACCGGGCCCGGGCCGACGGCGCCTTGTTCCTCACCTGCTCCGACCACGGTTTCACGGCCATCCGCAGCGAAGTTTATGTCAATAATTTCCTTAAGGAAAAAGGCTATTTGAGCATTGAGGGCGCAGCAGGCCTGAAGGGGATCAGCCCTTCCTCCCAGGCTTTCTGCCTGGAACCGGCCCGGGTGTATTTGCACCTTAAGGACAAATACTCGCGGGGCGGCGTTCCGGCGGCGGCATACGAATCTCTGCGCCGGGAACTGGCCGAATTATTCAGGTCTTTGGAAAAGGACGGCGAGCCGGTGGTGCAGCGGGTTTTTCTCAAGGAAGAAATCTTCTCGGGACCTTTTGCAGCGGAGGCGCCGGACCTCTATGTCCTGGGCCGGCCGGGCTTCGACCTCAAGTCGGCGCTCAACCGGGAAGGCCTCTTCGGGCTCTCCCATTTCCGGGGGGCGCACACCTATGACGACGCCCACGTCTTCATTTCCGACCCAAATCTGGCCGGGCGGCAAAAGGTAGGGGCCATCGGCGAGATACCGGCCCTGGCCCAGGCCTATCTGGGCGCCTGAGGCCACGTTGACGTCAAGGCTGGAGTGGTACCCGGCCCCCCTCACCCCGACCCTCTCCCCCCAAAAGCGGGGGAGAGGGAGAAAGTGAACTCCCTTTTCCCTCCTTCTCCCTTGAGGGAGAGGGCCAGGGTGAGGGTGAAAAGATTATTGACCCAGGGTCTCCTGCAACACCTGGGCGTACGTGTCATAGGTAGGCCGGCCGAAGAGCACGAAGCGCACCAGCTTGATCTCCGGGTGCCCGGCCAGGTAGTCCTTGACGGTTGTAAGGGCGATGGCCGCGGCTTCGGCCAGGGGATAGCCGTAGACCCCGGTGGAGATGGAGGGAAAGGCCAGGGATGTCAGTCCCTTGGCTGAGGCCAGCTTCAGGCTCTCCCGGTAGGCCGAAGCCAAAAGTTCCGCCTCGCCGCGCCGGCCGCCGTGATAGATGGGGCCCACCGTGTGGATGACGTAGCGGGCCGGCAGATTCCCGCCCGTGGTGATGACCGCCTGGCCGGTGGGGCAATGGCCGATGCGGCGGGCCTCCTCCTGAATCTTGGGCCCTCCCGCCCGGTTGATGGCCCCGTCCACGCCGCCCCCCACCCGCAGTTGCTCGTTGGCGGCATTGACAATGGCGTCGGTGTCCTGCCGGGTGATGTCCCCTTCCACCAGCTCCAAAACGGACGTACCCACCCGCACCTGCATGGCGCGAACTCTCCTTGACAAAGTTGTTGTGGGGGAGGGGGCTAAGGGTCACAGCCCCTTACCCCCTCCCCCACACCCACTCCCCCAATACCGAAGCGGTCTTTGAGCAGAAGATATTGGGCATCCGCCCGCTTCCCCCAGTATTAATTTTAGGGGGTTGGGAGGGGAGTTTGAGGGGAGGGGGAGCTCGCTCCCCCCCTTCCCTCAAATTCACTTATTAATGAGCTGATAATGGGCCGCCTGGCGGGTCCACATGCTGCTGGGATATTTCTCGGACAGAATATCTGAGGCCGCGCGCAGGTGTCTGGGGTCATGGGATTCCTTGTAGCGCGTAACCCCGTTGAAGAAGATGGCCTCCGCGGCGGCGTCGCTCCCCGGGTAGGTGGCCACGACTTCATCGAACATGCCCCGGGCCTCGGTGTATTGCTCGGTATCCATATACCAGCGGCCCTTGGCGGCCATGAACGTGGCGATGAGGTCATCGGGAGTGAAGAAGCCCACAGCCCGGTAGTGTTCCTTGCCGTCGGCGTCCACGACCAGGAGAGTGGGGGTCCACCGGACCACGTATTTATCCGTAAGGACGGTATCGCTGGTTTGAATCTGTACAGGGATAAAGTTTTTCTCGATGAAATCAACCACTTTTACCTGAGGGTACGTACCTGCACCCATCTGTTGGCAGCCCAGTCACTGGGGGTTGTAAAAATCCAGAAAAATCGGTTTGTTCAGACGACGGGAGGTTTCCTGGGCCTTGGCCAGATCATCGACCCAGCAGATTTCACGAGTCATGGCAGGCTCCCTTTCCGGGGGCGGGAAATGAGACGATACCATCCGCCCCGCTTATTTTTCCTTAAAAAATAATCACTCTCATCTGAAAGGCAAGGGACAAGGGCCGCACCCGGCGCGCCGGTTCAGGCTAGCGGCAGGCGCCTTCACCCCGGCTGAAGGGACCGGGACGCCACCTTGACAAGGGAAGCGTATTCCTCGTAAGATACAAAGGTTATAATATCTTAGGCAGACAGAGCAGCGGCGCTGCCGCAGCCGGAATTTGCTGCCAGAGGTCCTTGCCAGGAGAGACCAGGTCCCTGCCCATAAATTGCGGCCAGGATCTGGCGCCATGCGCTTCACACCCACCCCGGGAGGAGAGCATCATGAAACCGCAGAGCACTTTGGGCAGGCTGATCCTAACGGCATTCTTCGTCACCCTTTGGGGCTGTGACCCTTACTCGTATTACCCGGGCCGGGCCAAGCCGGCGCCCCCGCCGACGGCTGCCCCCGGGGAAAGCACCCCGGCGCCCGCGCCAACCCTGGTACCGGTTACCGAGGGCAAGTCAGATGTGTACCAGCAGGTCATGGAATTGCAGGCCCGGGTGCAGCGTCTGGAGAACCAGGTGTCCGAAATGGAGCAGCGTCAGGGCTATCCGGCCGCGGTGAAACCTTCGGCAGCCAAACCCCCGGCAGCCAAACCTGCGGCGAAAACTGCACCGGCCCCGCCGCCGGCCGCACCCGCCCCGGCCGCCGCCGCTGCGGGCCAGGATAAAGGGTTCAATGACGGCATGCGCCTGTACCAGGCGAAGAAATACGGTTCTGCCAGGGAGAAATTCTCCCAGTATCTGAAGGCCCACCCCCAGGGAGGCAAGGCTGCGGAATCCCGCTATTATCTGGCCGACAGCTTCTATCAGGAGAAGAAGTACAAGGAAGCCGCGGTGGAATATAACAAGCTGGTGACCCAGCACAGCCAGAGCATCCTGGCGCCCGCGGCCCTGATGCGTCAGGCCCTGTGCTACCATAACCTGCAACAGAAGCAGAATTACCAGGCCACCTTGAAGAAGCTGGTGAAGGCCTATCCCCAGAGCGCTGAGGCCAAGGAAGCCCAGAAGTGGTTGAAACAATAAGGTAGGTGGAAGAAATGCTCAAGCTGTTGCGGAAATATTCCCGCTCCTGGTTCATCGCCGTGGCCATCGGGGCCCTGATTATCGTCTTTATCTTCTTTTTCGGGGGCGGCAGCTTCCGGTCTGCCCGGCTCCAGGAAGTGGCCACGGTGAACGGCGCGCCCATCACCCTGTCTGAATACGCCAGGCAATACCAGCAGAATATCAAGGATTACCAGGAGCGCACCCAGGGGGAGCTTTCTGACGAGGTGCTCAAGTCCAAGCAATTCAAGGAACAGGCCCTGGGCCAACTCATCGACGAGGTGTTGCTGGACCAGGGAGCTTACCACCTGGGGATCGGCATCAGCGACGCCGAACTGCGGCAGAGTATCAAAGAGATACCGGTTTTTCAGGAAAACGGCCAGTTCAGCGAGCGCCGCTATTTAGGCCTTCTGGCCCGCAGCCGCATCACCCCGGCCACCTTCGAGGAACAGGAGCGCCGCCGTCTCTTGCGGCGCAAGGTCATCCAGACGGTGACCGCCTTCGCCAAGGTGTCCGATGGGGAATTGCAGGAATTTTTCCGCCTGGCCCGGGAAGAGGTTTCCGTGAATTACCTGGCCGTGTCCCTGGAGCCCTTTGCGGCCAAGGTGCAGCCGCCGGAGGCGGACTTGAAGAAGTACTACGATGAGCACCAGGGGGAATTCAAGATCCCCGAACGGGTCAAGGTGCGCTATCTGCTTTTCCGGCCCGCGGCTTTTCTGGAACAGGTGAAAATCACGCCGCCGGAGTTGGCAGATTATATGCAAAAGCATGCCGGGGAACTGCTGCGGCCCAAGGTTATCCGGGTGCGGGAACTCTTCCTGGCGTTGCCTCCCAAGGCCTCTGCTGCTGACCGGGCCCGCCTGGAGAAAAAAGCCCAGGATTTGCTGCTGCAAGCCAAGAAAGGCGCGGATTTCGCCCAATTGGTGGAGAAAAATTCACTGGATGAGGCCTCCCGCACAAAGGGCGGCGATCTGGGCGAGGTGAAGCGGGGCGACAAGGGCGCTGACTGGGAGCGGGTGGCCTTTGCCCTGTCGGCCGGGGAAGTGGACCTGGCCATCACCGCCAAGGGCTACCACCTCATCAGGGTGGAAGAGGTCAAGGAAACGGAGAAAATGCCGGAAACCGAAGCCAAGGCCCTGGCCACGCTGAAACTCAAAGAGGAAAAAGCCCGGGAACTGGCCCGGGACGCGGCCCGCCGGGCCCGGGAGGAGATGCTGGGGGGCAACGCGGCCGAGGTGGCCCAGAAATTTAAAGTGAGTCTCCAGGAAACCCCGCTTTTCGCCCAGACTGAACCCATCGCCGGCCTGGGGGCGCAACGGGCTTTTTACGACGCAGCCTTTAAACTCAAGCCCCAGGAAGTGAGCCCGGTGGTAAATCTGCCCCTGGGGTTTGCGGTCCTGCAGGGTGTGGAGCGGCAGGCCGCAGGAGTCCAGCCGTTTGAGCAGGTGAAGGAGCGGGTACGGCAGGCCGTGGCCCGGCAGGCGGCCCGCAAAGAGGCCGAAGCCGAGGCGGCCCGGTTGCTGGATCGGCTCAGGCAAGGGGAGCCCCTGGCCAAAGTGGCGGCCCAGGCCGCTTTGCCGGTGCAGGACAGCGGCTATTTCACCCGCCAGCAGGGGTTCTTGAAACAACCCCTGGCCGAAAGTCTGACCACCGCCGCGTTTCAGTTGTCCGCCAAAGCCCCCTTCCCGGACAAGCCTTTGTTCTTTCAAAATAAATATTACATTCTGGCTTTCAAATCCCGCCGCGTGCCCACAGAGGAAGACTTCAAAAAGGAAGAGGCGCGGCTCCGGGAGGAATTTCTTCAGTATAAGCGGCAGTTGATTTTTGACGCCTGGCTGGCCAAGGAACGGCAGCGGGCCACCATCAAGATTTTCGAGCTGCCGTCCTGACCGGCGCCTTACGAACGGGAGCGAGGCGGAACCATGTGGCAATTTCTCGTCACGACACGGTGGTGGACGCCGAAGGTTTTAAGGACGTCATGACCCAGGCCATCAACGGCTTTGCGAGCCATCCCTGGATTGCCACTCAGGTGAACGAGTACCTGCGCACGGCCATGGAGGCGCCGGAAAATATCCACAATCCGGACTGGAGCCGCATGTGGGAAAAGACTCAGGAGCCGTGACCCCTTGACCCCAGCACCAAAAGACGGATGGATAAAACGGTAGATCGTGGCGCGTCCGGCGGGCCCATGAGCCCCGGGCAGGAGCCTGTGCCGCCCCGCCAGGCCATTTTAGCCGCAACCCATCGGGCCCTGGACGCCCGGGAGAAGATTCTGGGGGGCCACCCTCACCGGGAGGCCTGGCGACGGCGGGTCCGGGACATGAAAACCGGGGTGGTGGCCTGCCTGGAGGAGCACCTGGCTCAACTGGTCCGGGGCGTCCAGGAGTGGGGCGGCCAGGTCTTCCGAGCCCGGGACGCGATCCAGGCCCGGGACTTCATCCTCGGCGTGGCCCGCCGGCACGGGGTCAGGACGTGTGTTAAATCCAAGTCCATGACCACCGAGGAGTTGGCGCTCAGGCCTTTCCTGGAACAGGGCGGCCTAACGGTCACGGAAACGGACCTGGGGGAGTTCCTGGTGCAACTGGCCGGGGACGCCCCGGCCCACCTCACCGCCCCGGCCATGCACCTGGACCGGCGCCGCATCGCCGCCCTGCTCACCCAGCATTTGGGCCTCTCCTGTGCCGCCGACCCCCAGCTTCTCACCGCCGCGGCCAGCCGGCATCTCAGTCCCCACTACCCGCAGGCCGACCTGGGCATCACCGGGGTGAATTTCGCTGCGGCCGCCGAAGCCACCCTGGTGATGCTGGAAAACGAGGGCAATCTCCGGCAGACGGCCACCCTGCCCCGGGTGCACATGGCGGTGATGGGGCTGGAAAAAGTCATTCCCACCCTGGCCGACATCGAGGCCTGCCTGCAGCTGTTGCCGGCCAGCGCCACGGGCCAGCGTTTGACCTCCCTGGTGCACTTCCTCAAGGGTGTAAAAGCTGGACCCACCGGCCCGCAAGCCTTCTACCTGGTGCTCCTGGACAACGGCCGCAGCCGCCTGGCCCGGGACCCGGAATTGGCCGGGGCCCTGGCCTGCCTGCGCTGCGGCGCCTGCCTCAATGTCTGTCCGGTCTTTCAGGCCGGCGGCGCGCACCTGTACAGGCGCACCTACCCCGGGGCCATCGGCATTCTGCTGGCGCCATTTCTGGCGCCGGTGGGAGACATCGCCTCGCTGTGCACCCAATGCGGCGCCTGCGGCGAGATCTGCCCCGCGGGGATCCCTTTACCCGAATTGATTCTGGCCGTGCGGCGGCGCAGTCAACGCTTTGCCCCCTACCGGTTTCTTTCCCGGGGGGCCGGGGTGGCGCTCTCCCATCCCCCGCTCTATCGCGGCCTGGCGCAGGGAGCGAGATGGGTGGAGTCTCTGCGGCGGCGCGCGGGCCGGGCGCCGCTTGGTTTCACCCTGGCCCCGCACAGCTTCCATACCTGGCAGACATCAACTGAGGCTTTGCCTCCCTCCTTTTTGGGGGGGGAGGGCCGGGGTGGGGGTGAAATTTCCTCCAGGCGCGGCAACGTCTCCCCCTCCCCCCAACCCCCTCCCACCCGGGGAGGGGAAAAAGATGAGCAAGGGAATTGTAAGTTATATTTAGGACATGGCACAATGCCCGCAACTGCTGAGGCCTCTGGGCCGGGCGGTCTGGCTGAGCCGGCGGCCCCCAACCTGGCGGAGAGACTGGCAGAAGTGGGCAGCGCTCTGCATCGCCTGGCCTCGGTGGAAGATTTGGTCCGGCTGGTGGGCCGGGATGGCAAAGCCCCCCTGGTGGTAGCGGCAGGACCGGACATGCCTGACCTGGCCGCCGCCCTCGCAAAGCGCGGCTTGGAGACCCATTCCCCTGCCGACCTGGCCGGGGCGGACGCCGACGCCCTGGTGCTGGTCGCCCTGGGCGCAATGCCGGAGACGGGCTCGGTGATCATGGCGGACCCGGCCGGCCTGTTGGCGCGGCTGGCCTGCCGGGCCCGGCGCCTGATTTTTTTGGTTCCCCCGGAGAGCGCCGATTTGAGCCTGGCCCAGGCCCTTGAGGTCACCCGCCAGGCCCCAGGCCCCCTGGTCACCTGGCACACCGGCCCCACCCGCACTGCGGACATCGAGAAGGTGCTGGTCCTGGGCGCCCAGGGACCGGTGACGGTGGAGGTGGTGATCTGGGGAGAAACTCAATAGGTGGGGCAGGCTGTCAGTCTGCCCTCCCCTTAATAATAACCCTCTATACATGCACGGATAAGCCAAAGGTTCCGTGACCGGAGAGGATGTCTGGCCATGCAGTTCCGGCTTAAGCTGGCCCGGGATATTGTCCGCCTGGGACATTTTATTGCATCCCTGGCGCTGATGGTGCTGCGCCGGGACGACCTTATGGAGTATACCCGGCAAAACTATCTCACCGACAAGCAGGTGTCCGCCTACAGCCAGGAAGACTTCGTTGACGCGGGCCTGAACCGGGAAGAAACCCTGTTGCTGGAGAAGCTGCCCCTCACCTCGGGGCGCATGCTGGTCCTGGGCATGGGGGGCGGCCGGGACGCCATCGCCCTGGCCCGGCGGGGCTTTCAGGTGGTGGGCGCGGACTACATCCCGGCCATGGTGACCGAAGCTCTCAAAAACGCTGAACGCTGCGGCGTGGCTCTGGAAGGAGTGGTGCAGGATCTGACGGATCTTAAAATGCCGCCAGCCTCGTTCGATGTGGTCGTCCTCCTGGCGGGCATGTATTCAGCCATTCCCGGCCGGCAGGGGCGCATCGCCCTTCTGCAGCGGGTGCGGGATATCCTTACACCCCGGGGCTACTTCCTGTGCCAATTTTTTTACGAAGAAGATCAAGCCCCTCGCCGCTGGGCGGAGTGGGTGAGACGGGCCCTGGCCTTCATCACCCGGGGCTATCTCACCTATGAACGGGGCGACGTCCTCTTCGGGGGGCGGGAATTTCTCCACTTTTTCACCAGCCGCAAGGAACTCGCCGGGGAATTCGCGGCCGCGGGTTTTCAGGTGATAGACCTCTATCTGTCGGGCAACTTGTCCGGCGCCGTGCTCCAGGCAGGGGCTGAGGTTCAATGAGAAAAGCCATGGACGAAACCGTGCCCATGGGGGAAATCACCGGAAGGGTGGCCCGCCTGCAGCAACTTCTGACCCAGGAGGGCATAGACCTGGGTCTGGTGCGCCAACATGCCGACCTGTTCTACTATAGCGGCACCCTGGTGGACGGCTTTCTGGCCGTCCCGGCCGCGGGCGAAGCGCATCTTCTGGTGCGGCGGCCCCAAGCCCGCCTTTTGGCCGCCGCCACCCCCTTTCCCCTGGATTTTTACAGCGACCTGCGGGAGGTGCCGCAGCTTGCCGGCGCCCTGGGTTTTCCCGGTACAGGGGTACTGGGCCTGGAACTGGACGTCATGCCTTTTGCCTTCTGCCAGTTGCTCAAAGAGCGCCTCTTCCGCCAGGCCGAGATCCGGGACTTATCCCTTTTGGTGCGGCAGCAGCGCATGGTGAAGAGCGCCTATGAAATTGAGCAACTGCGGGGGGCCGCGGCCATTCAGGACGAGGTCATGGCCGCGGCGCCGGGACTGCTCAAGCCCGGGATCAGCGAATTGGAACTCAGCGCCGCCCTGGAATACAGGCTGCGCCTCCTGGGCCACCAGGGGCTGGTGCGCCTGAGGCGCTGGGACCTGGAGATGTTTTTCGGGCATGTGCTCTCCGGCACGTCGGGCCTGGAACTGGCCTACATCGACACCCCCAGCGGCGGCCTGGGCTTTTCTCCGGCTTTTCCCCAGGGGCCCAGCCGCAAGCCCCTGGCAGCCGGCGAGCCCATCAGCATCGACCTGGCGGTCTGCCGCAACGGCTATATCGCCGACACCACGCGGCTGTTCGCCATCGAAGACCTGCCCGCTCCGGCCTGGGAGGCTTTCGCCGTGGTCCGGGATCTCTATGGCCTCTTCGAAGCGGCGGCCCGCCCCGGCGCGGCCGTGGGGGAACTGTACCAGCAGATCTGGTCGGCGGTGCAGCAGCGGGGCTGGAGCGAGTATTTCATGGGCACGGGCCCGGAGCGGGTGAGCTTCCTGGGGCACGGCGTGGGCCTGGAGCTGGACGAATTTCCCATCCTGGCGGTCCGTTTCCCCTATCCCCTGGAGGAGGGCATGGTATTGGCCTTTGAGCCCAAGTTCTTTCTGCCCCAGATCGGCATGGTGGGCATGGAGGATACGGGACTGATCACCGCCCGGGGGGTGGAGTGGCTCACCCACGCCCCCCGGGAGATCGTGGTGGTGTGAGGATGTGGCAGAATTCTTGAGGGAGGGGGCAGGGGTCTGCGACCTCTGCCCCCCTCCCTCAAGAATGCCTGGGCGGCAAATTCCCCGGACAGTTGCCCCCCAGGAACCCTTCGTTTAGAATAGCAAAGTGGGGTTGGCCCTGAGGGCCTTCTCACGAGATGCCGCCATGACCGAAATGTCTTTCTTGGAGCACTTGCAGGAGCTGCGCACCCGGCTCATTGTCAGCATCATCGCTTTGTTCATCGGCATGACGGTGGCCTGGCCCCTGGCCGAATCGGTGCAGCGCTTTATCCAGCGCCCCCTGCGGGAGCCCTCCCTGACGCAGAAGTGGCAATATTCCGCTTCCTCCTGGGTGCAGAGCACCTTCCCCAACGTTGCCCAGAAACTGGGGTTGGATCCCAAACCTCCCGAAGTAGTCCCCCACAAGCTCAACTACATGGCCCCGCTGGAGCCGTTTTTCGTGCAGATGAAGATTTCACTGGTCACAGGCCTGGGCCTGGCCTTCCCGGTGATTCTCTACCAGTTGTGGCTCTTTATCGCGCCCGGCTTATACATGCACGAGCGGCGCTACGTCTATTTTTTCATTCCTTTCGGCACCCTGGCCTTCGTGGTGGGCGATTTATTCTTCCTCTACCTGGTCTGGCCCCTCATCATCGCCTTTTCGCTGGCTTATGAAAGCGACGTGCTCTTTTCCATGCTCAATCTTACCCAGTACGTCAATTTCTGCCTGCGCCTGATGCTGCTTTTCGGCGTCATTTTCGAGCTGCCCCTGATCTTTTTGCTCCTGAACCGGGCGGGGCTGGTCACCCGGGAATTCCTGGTCAGCAACCGCCGCCTGGCCATCCTCCTGAGCGCCGTGGTGGCTGCGTTTCACGCCGACGTGGTGACCATGACAGTGGTGGCCATACCCATCTATGCCATGTATGAACTTTCCATTCTGCTCATCAGGATGGCCGGCAGAAAGGGGACGCCGGAGCCGGCCGCGGCGACGGTGCCCGCGGGATCGGAAGCCAGCCCGCCACCCGAGGGATGAGGCGGGCGGCTTCTACCCGGAGGACTGCAGGGAACCATCCCTCTCTGTAAAAAGTTCTATTTCATTGGCGCCACAGGCTTTCCAGCCCGGGCCCCCGGGCCAGCGAGCAGGCGACCGCCCTGCCCATTTCTTTATGATTCGGAGAGAGCCGCTGGCTCACGCATGATTGTAGGCAAATTTCCTGGAATTATTTATAATAGAACCCTTTCAGGGCGAGGCCTGAACCGGCGGGAGAACTGCCGTGTCCCAGCCGCCCAACCCTATGGCCAAGATCCTCTGACGAGCTGCCGATATGGAACATGAGACCCAAGAAACAGGAAAGTCCCCCGAGACCGCACCGGCTCCGGAGAGTCAGCCCCGGGGCTGGCTGTCCCGGTTTTTTCAACGCTTCATGGGCTGGCTGGGCGGGCATGAATTCCATTATGCCGGCTACCTGCCCAGCCGGCCGGGCCTGCTGCTGCGTTTGACCCTGGACCCCTTCTTCAACCGGGTGGAGGTGGACCCCCGGCACCTGGAGCGCCTGCGGGACCTGGCCGAACAGGGGGTGGTGGTTTACGCCCTCAAGTACCGCAGCACCCTGGACTTCCTCTTCTTCAACCGCCGCTACCAGAAGCTGGGCGCCCCTGCCCCTGAGGTGGCCTTCGACCTCAACCTGTGGATGTTCCAGCCCCTGTCCCATCTGATCCAAATCGTCTCGGCCTTTTTGAATTACCTGACCCGGAAACGCGCCTGGCCCCAGCCTTTCCAGGACGGCTATTTCCTGAGAATCCTGCAAGAGCGGCGGGCCTCCCTGCTGTTCCTGGTGGACCAGATCGGCTTCCGGCACCGCTTTCTCAAACCCCGGGAAGATCCCATCCGCCATCTGCTGGAACTGCAGCTCAAGTTGGACAGGCCCATCTTCCTGGTGCCCCAGTTGGTGATGTACAGCCAATCCCCGGAGCGCGAGGACAAGGGGGTTCTGGATGTGTTCTTCGGCGACCGGGAAAATCCCGGCCGGCTGCGGAAGCTCATGCTCTGCCTTTTTAAGTCCAAAAAGGCGGTGGTGGAGGTGGCGGAGCCCATTAATCTCCAGGAGTTCATGGCCACCGCGCCCACCGACGGCCGGCTGCGGGACCTGGCCCAGGGCATCCGACGCGACCTCATCGGCCGCCTGGACCAGAAGCGGCGGGCCATCACCGGGCCGGTGCACAAAACCCGGGAAGAATTCCTGGAGTTGACCCTCACCGATCCCCAGCTCACCCGGTTCATGGAAAACATGGCCGAGGTGGAAAAGAAGAAGATTGCCAAAATCAAGAAGTCGGCCCAGGACTGTTTCTGGGAGATCGCCGCAGACTTCAACGTCCACATCGTCAGCATCCTGCATCGTTTCGTGGGCTGGCTCACCAGTAAATTTTACGACGGCGTGGTTTTTGATCAGGCCGGTTTCGAGAAGGTGAAGGAGGCGTCCCAACGGGGGACTCTCATCTTCATCCCCTGCCATAAGAGCCATATCGACTACCTCATTCTCAACCACCGCATCTACCTGAACTACATGCACCCCCCCCGCATCGCCGCAGGCAAAAACCTGGCCTTCTGGCCGTTGGGGTTCATCTTCCG
Organism: uncultured Desulfobacterales bacterium; assembly: GCA_964522695.1. Lineage (GTDB taxonomy): Bacteria > Desulfobacterota > Desulfobaccia > Desulfobaccales > 0-14-0-80-60-11 > VGSQ01. The sequence goes on along the minus strand of CAZFWX010000047.1, from coordinate 6,759 downwards.
GGGGGCAGGGGCCTTTTTCATCCGCCGCCGCTTCATGGGCGCCCGACTCTACGCCGAAGTGCTCAACACCTATCTCAAGGCCCTGATCCGCACCGGCTACAACATCGAGTTTTTCATCGAAGGCGGCCGCAGCCGCACCGGCAAGCTGGTCCTGCCCAAGCTGGGCCTGCTGAACATGATACTCCGGGCCTACCAGGAAGGCGCGGCCAAGGACCTGATCTTCGTGCCCACCTTTATCGGCTACGACCAGGTGATTGAAGAGAAGGCGTATCTGCACGAACTGGAAGGAAAAAAGAAGGAGACCGAATCGGTGGGCCAACTGGTGCGGGCCCGGAGATTCCTCAAGAAGCGCTACGGCCGGGCCTACATCCGCTTCAGCGAGCCCCTGTCCCTCAATGAGTACCTGGCCGGCAACCCCGAGGCCCAGGAGCAATACAACGAAAACTACCGCCAGATCAGCCTGGACCTGGCCTTCCTCATCATCCAGGCCATCAACCGGGTGAGCGTGGTGACGCCGTTCTCCCTGCTGTGCGCCGCCCTGCTCACCTATCCCCGCAAAGGCGTCTACCGGCGGGAACTCTTCAAGATCGTCCAGGTGTTGCACGATTACCTGGAACACTGCCGCATCCTCCAGGCCGATTCCCTGCACAACCTGACCCAGGCCGTGGAGGAAACCTTAAGCCTGTGCGAGTCCCGCAAGCTCATCCTCCCCATCGAGAAAGAAGAAGGCCTGGCCGACGAACTGGGTCTGGGCGGTTACAGTATCGACGAAAGCAAGCGCCCCCTCCTGGAATACTATAAGAACAACATCATCCACTTTTTCCTGCCCGTGTCCATGGTCTCCCTCTCCATCCTGGCGGGACACGGCTTCGAAGTGGAGCGTGGCCAGATCATGACCGACGTCACCTTCCTGGAAGACCTTTTCAAGTACGAATTCGTCTTCGACCGCAAAGACGTGCGCAGCATGGTGGATGAGGTGCTGGCATACTTCGTTTCCCGGGGCGTGCTGGTAAACCTGGACCGGGAGGGCAACCGCTACACCATGAGCGCCTCAGGGCTCAAGGACCTGGCCTACTTCGCCAACCTGCTCTTCAATTACCTGGAGTCCTACTGGATCGTCTTCCGCTCCATCAAGTACCTGCAGAAAAAACCCCGCAGCGAAAAGGAATTCTTGAAACGCATCATGTCCATCGGCAATAAGGTCCTCAAACTGGGAGAAGTGGAACGCTCCGAGGCCCTGTCCGAGGCCAATTTCCAGAACGCCATCAAGCTCTTCGGGGAAAAAGGCATCGTTGTCAAGAAACTGCCCGAAGGCAAGGGCGCCACCACCTTCAGCCGCCCCACCGACGAAGAGGCCAAAGACTTCTACGGCCGCCAACTGGCAAGATTTTTGCGGAGATAGTGTCTGGGGGGAGGGCCGGGGGAGCAAGCTCCCCCGACTTCCCAGGTTCGCAAGCGTTATGGAGTTGGGGGAGGGAGTTTGAGGGAGGGGGCAGGGGTCTGCGACCCCTGGCCCCCTCCCTCAAGTTCAGGCCGGCATCCTGGTGATCCTGGCTCCCAGGTTGGTGAGTTTTTCCACCAGGTTGGCGTAGCCCCGGTCCAGGTGGTAGACGCGGTGGACTTCGGTGGTGCCCTGGGCGGCCAGGGCGGCCACCACGAGCGAGGCGCTGGCCCGAAGATCCGTGGCCATGACGGGCGCGCCCAGAAGCTGCTTTTTGCCCCGCACCACGGCCTGGTTGCCGGAGACGGTGATGTCCGCGCCCAGGCGCTTCAGTTCGCTCACGTGCATGAAGCGGTTTTCGAAGATGTTTTCGGTGATGATGCTGGCCCCCCGGGCCAGGGACATGAGCGCCATGAACTGGGCCTGCATGTCCGTGGGGAAACCGGGGTAGGGCCGGGTCCGCACGTCCACGCCGGTCAGGGCGTGGCCGGGCTCCACCGTGATGGTGTTGCCCGTGGTGCGGCACCGCACCCCGGCCTCGTGGAATTTTTCCAAGACCTTGCTGAGATGAACCACCGGGGCGTTGGTGATGGTCACCTGGCCGCGCGTTATGGCCGCCGCGGCCAGATACGTTCCGGCCTCGATGCGGTCGGGCATGATGGCGTAAGGGGCAGGGGTGAGCGCGGGAACGCCGGTGATGGTGAGGGTGTCGGTGCCGATGCCCTCGATGTGCGCGCCCATGGCCGTGAGGAAATGAGCCAGGTCGGCCACCTCAGGCTCCTGGGCGGCGTTGAACAGGCGCGTCACTCCCTGGGCGAGAACCGCGGCCATCATCAGGTTCTCGGTGCCGGTGACGGTGACGGTGTCGAAGGTGATGTCCGCGCCCTTGAGCCGCTTGACCTTGGCCTCCACATACCCCTGGTTCAGGGTGATCTTGGTCCCCATGGCCTCCAGGCCCTTCAAGTGCAAGTCGATGGGCCGGGCGCCGATGGCGCAGCCGCCGGGCAGCGACACGCTGGCCTGGCCGGCCCGGGCCACCAGGGGCCCCAAGACCAGCACCGCGGCCCGCATGGTTTTCACCACCTCGTAGGGGGCCATCCAGCCGGTGAGGCGGCTGGTGTCCACCACGAGGACATTATCCGGGTGTGCCGGGCCTCCGTGCTTGCCAGCTTCCGGGACCGCTTCTTCGAACTGCACCCCCATAAGCCCCAGGACCCGCCGAAAGGTGCGGATGTCGGCCAGGGGCGGCACGTTGCTCAGGCGATGCACGCCGGGGGCCAAAAGCGTGGCCGCGAGTATAGGCAGCGCCGCATTCTTGGCCCCGCTCACGGCCACTTCGCCGGCGAGGGGGATGCCGCCTTCGATGACGATTTTGTCCATGGGTGTCAGCCTATAATTTGAGGCCCCGAGGTGCAACCATTTGGACACCCGGGGGCGGGTGTCCTACACAAGCCACCCTTCCTCGTTCCCAAGCTCCCGCTTGGGAACATATCTGCCAGGCCAAGCTCCGCCTGGCCACTGCACCTGAGGTGCAAAGCAGGGCTTTGCCTCCAACCGGGTTCCCAAGCAGGAGCTTGGGAACCAGAATGGGGAATAATTTCTTTCCTACAAATCTTTCATAAGCCAAAATTTGTAATTTGGCAAACCGTAATCAATAACCTCGAGAAGGGAAATGCCCCCCGGACTTGCCTTGGGAAAATCTATCCTTATTTTTAGGTATAGGGAAAAATTCCCGGCAAGGAGGAAATTCCGACTGTCTAAGAAGTCCTTGCCAGATATGGGAGGAAGTTGCCCGGCACATGCACCGCTTGATTAAAATCCGCATCCTGCGGGACTTTGACATATTGGCCGAGCGGGTCCGCCAGGAAAAGGAGCGCTGGCTGAACCCGGCCGACTCGCCCCTCACCTTCCGGCCCAATGCCGACCTATTTGAGACCAAATCGGGAATGACGCTGCGCCTGGAAGTGGCCGGCATCTCCCCCGCGGACCTGACCATAACGCTCTCCGGCCAGGAACTGACGGTCAAGGGCCGGCGGCGGCCTTTCCGGCCCGAGGGCCCGGCCCGGTATCTGCAGCAGGAAATCGTCCACGGCGACTTTGAACGCCGGTTCCGCATCCCCCTTCCCGTGGATCAGGACCAGGTGGAAGCCCGCTACACGGACGGCGTCCTGGAAGTCTGGCTGCCCCGTCTGACACCCGCCGCCCGGCTGATCCGGGTGAAGGACGCTGATCATGAATAACAGCGATAACCAAAATCATAATAACGACGAGGTCTATCAAACCATGGCACAGGCCATTGAAAATATGGAAATGCAAGGCGATTTTGAAAAGGAGCCGGAGGGTGGTCCCAGGCTTTTGTCCATCCTGCCCGGTTCGGACCTGGTGCTCTTCCCCCGGGTCATCATGCCCCTGGCCCTGTGGGAGGATGCGGCCCAGGCCCTGGTGGACGAGGTCCTGCTCAAGGATAAAATTCTGGGCATCGTGGCCGCCCGGGAGGAATCGCCCACGGGCTTTAGCCCCCACAACCTGTACCGCATGGGCACCGCCGCGGCCATCCTGAAGATGCGTAAGCCCGAAGACGGCTCCACGCGTCTGCTGATCCAGGGACTCTACCGCTTCCGCATCCAGGATTGGGCCGGTTACGAGCCGTATCTCACGGCCTATGTCACGCCCGTGGCCGAGGACTACGAGCCGGACCTGGATATCGAAGCCCTGATCTCCAGCGTCAAAGGTTTGTTTTCGAAGATGCTGGAGCTTTCCCCCTATCTGCCTTCGGAGTTGGGCCCGCTGGTGCGGGAACTGGGCGACCCCCGGGTCCTGGCCGACGTTACCGCGGGCAGCTTGAACGTCAGCAAGGCCGAGAAGCAGGAACTTCTGGAAACCGTTGACGTCAAGGAGAGGCTGCGCCGGGTCCTGGCCCTCATCAGCCGGGAGCTGGAAATCCTGGAGTTGGGGAAGAAGATCCAGTCCCAGGTCAAGGGCGAGATGGACAAGGCCCAGAAAGATTACTATCTGCGGGAGCAGATCAAGGTCCTGCAGAAGGAATTGGGCGAAACCGACGAACGCAGCCGGGAAGTGGATGAACTGGAGATGCGCCTGGATGACGCCAAGCTCCCGCCCCACGCCCTGAAGGAGGCGGAACGGGAACTGGCTCGCTTGAAGCGCACTCCGCCTCATTCGCCGGACCACCAGGTGATCCGCAACTACCTGGAATGGATGATCGAACTGCCCTGGAGCGTCGCCACCGAGGACAACCTGGACCTGGCCCAGGCCCGGCGGATTCTGGATGAGGACCATTACGACCTGGAGAAGGTGAAGAAGCGCATCCTGGAATACCTGGCGGTGCGTCAGCTCAAGCCCGACATGAAGGGCCCCATCCTCTGCTTTGTGGGACCGCCGGGCACGGGCAAGACCTCGCTGGGGCGCTCCATTGCCCGCTCTTTGGGCCGCAAATTCGTGCGTCTGTCCCTGGGCGGCGTGCGGGACGAAGCCGAAATCCGCGGCCACCGGCGCACTTACGTGGGCGCGCTGCCCGGCCGCATCATCCAGAGCATACGCCGGGCCGGCTCCCATAACCCGGTTTTCATCCTGGATGAAGTAGATAAAATCGGCGCCGACTTCCGGGGCGACCCCTCCTCCGCGCTTCTTGAGGTGCTGGACCCGGAGCAAAACAACTCGTTCTCCGACCATTACCTGGACGTGGGCTTCGACCTGTCCAAGGTGATGTTCATCACTACTGCGAATCTCTTGGACCCCATTCCGCCGCCCCTGCGGGACCGCATGGAGGTGCTGGAACTGCCGGGCTACACGGACGAGGAGAAGCTGGAGATCGCCTTCCAGCACCTCATTCCCCGGCAACTTGAGGCCCACGGGTTGACCGCGGAGCAGGTGGAAATTGAGCCTGCGGCCGTGCGGCAGTTGACGGCCAACTACACCCGGGAAGCGGGCCTCAGGAACCTGGAGCGGGAGATCGCCTCTCTCATCCGGGGAGCAGGCCGGGAAATCGTGGAGGGCATAAAGGAGCAGGTGAAGATCGGCCCGGACGACCTGGCCTCGTATCTGGGGCCTCCCAAGTTCTTTAAAGAAGCGGCCCTGGACCAGCCGGTGCCGGGCGTGGCCACAGGGCTGGCCTGGACCCCCACCGGCGGCGACATCCTCTTCATAGAGGCCCTGCGCATGCCGGGCAAAGGCGATCTCAAGCTCACCGGGCAACTGGGCGACGTCATGAAGGAGTCCGCGGCCGCGGCCCTGAGCTACATCCGGGCCCGAGCCCCCTTCCTGAACATCGAGGAGGATTTCTTCGACCGGGCCGACATCCATATCCACGTGCCCGCGGGGGCCATCCCCAAGGACGGCCCCTCGGCCGGCCTGGCCATGCTCTCCGCCCTGGTGTCGCTCCTGTCCCATCGCCCGGTGAAAAAGGGCCTGGCTATGACGGGCGAGATCACCCTGCGGGGTGATGTGCTCCGGGTGGGCGGCATCAAAAACAAAGTCCTGGCGGCCCACCGGGCCGGCATCCGGGAAATCATGATGCCCGCGCAGAACGAAGTGGACCTGGAGGATGTGCCGCCCGCGGTGCGGCAGCAGCTCACCTTCCATTTTGTGGACCGCCTGGACCAGGCCCTGGACATCGCCTTTCCACCAGGGTAAAAGGTTTGTTGAAGGTTTTTCAGGGGAGGACTGGGGGAGCGAGTTCCTCCACCCTCCCAAATCTTAGCGTCTGTGCGCCCCGGCGGGATGAATTTTCTCTGGCCAAGGCGCCAAGGCGCTATTATTATTAAGAAGCCAACCTTTGAAAGGAGAGGAACCATGGCGGTTTTCAACTGTGAAAAATGCGGCTCCCAGGTGGACACCCGCTGCAAGCCCAAGAAGTGCCCCCAGTGCGGGGAGACGGGGGTCATGTGCAAAGTGGAGGCTCCGGCTGACCCCAAGAAAAAGAAATAGCCTCCTTTAAACCTCCCCATGATCTTTGGCATCGGCATCGACCTGATCCGCGTGGACCGCATCGCCCGGGCCCTGGAACGCCATGGCGAGCGCTTCCTGAAACGGGTCTACACGCCTAAAGAAATTGACTATTGTCAGCAACGGGCCCGGCAGGGGGTCTTCCAGTACGCCCAGCGGTTTGCGGCCAAGGAGGCCCTGAGCAAGGCCCTGGGCGTGGGCCTGCGGGAAGGCGGCATCCACTGGCGGGACGTGGAAGTCCTCCCCAACCCCCGAGGCAAACCCGAAATCACCGTCTCCGGCCGGGCCGCCCGCCTCTGCCAGGAATTGGGCATCAAAAATCTGCACCTCACCCTGGCCGACGAAGACAATCACGC
>CAZFWX010000046.1:0-23266 GCA_964522695.1 uncultured Desulfobacterales bacterium | reverse complement strand
ACGCCGGCGTGGAGCATGCTCACTGCGGTGGGCGCGGCCACATGGCCCACGGGAGACCATGTGTGGAACGGCCATACTGCGGCCAGGACGCCAAAACCCAAAAGCAGGAGCACGAAGACCACCTTTTGCACCCAGGGGGAGAACTGCACCGCGTGCAGGGCCACCATGTTGAAGGTGGAGAGCCCGGAGGAGGCGTAGAGCAAGAGGATGCCCGGAATGATGAGACCGCTGCCGGCCATGAGGTAGAGCGTCAGCTTCATGGCCGCGTACTCTTTGCGGGTGGAGCCCCAGATGAGGATGAGCACGTACATGGGCACCACGGCGATCTCATAGAACAGGAAGAAGAAGAACATGTCGTAGGACATGAAGACGCCGAAGACGCCGGTCACCAGGGCGAGCTGGAAGATGAAGTATTCCTTCACCCGCTCCTGCAACTCCCACATGGTGAGCACGCCGGTGAAGATGACGATGCCCGTGAGCAGGAGCAGCGGGGCGTTCATGCCTTCCACGCCCACGAAGTAGGTGATGCCGAAGCTCTTCACCCATTCGTATTTCTCCACGAACTGGAGACCGCCCAGCGCCTTGTCATACGCCACGAAAGTGTAGATGGAGAGGGCGAAGGCCATGCCCGCGGAAACCAGGGAGACGCCCCGGATCAGGTTCCGTTGCTCTTCCTTCAGGAACAGGAGGATGGAAAGTCCCACCACCGGGGCCAGCAACATGCACGAAAGGTACGGGAAGTTTGCCAGATGCTCGGTCATATCAGGAACCCATCAGGAGATAGATCCCGACCGCAGCCAGGACCAGGACCATGAACAGCAGGTTGCACTGCAAAAAGGCGGTCTGGATGAAGGAGAGCCAGCGGCCGCCGCCGATGCAGGAAAAGGCCACCGCGTCCACGCCGCCATCCACCACCCGCCGGTCGTTGTACGTGAAAATCTTGGAGAAGGTGCCGTAAATGATGGTGTTCAGGAACCAGCGCCAGAAATGGTCCATGTACCATTTCTGGATGAAGAAGTTCTCCAGGACCGGGAACCTCTTAATGAAGCCCTGCCATGGGGCCGTCTTGCAGCCCCAGTCCAGCCAGGCCATGCCGATGCCGCCCAGGGCCGCGCCCACCGCGGCAGCCAGCAGCAGCAGGCTCATGTCATGGGGCTCGGACTTGCCCAGGAGGAATTTTTCCAGGGGGCCCTGCAGAAAGCCCAGGACCAGGGTGAATGCGGCCAGGACGATGAGGGGGAAGGACATGACCTTGGGCACGCCGTGATGCTCCTCGTGGCCGCCCCCGTGAGCGTGGGGATCATCATGCCCATGGCCGTGGGGGTCGTCGCTGGCGCCGTGGCCGTGAGGCTCGGGCTCCTCCCAGTACTGGGCCCAGGCCGGATGGTCATCGGGCCGGGGAAAGAGCATGACGAAGATCACCCGGAAGGTGTAGTAGGAGGTGAGGAAGGCTCCGAACAGACCCAGGATGACCCAGAGCTTGTTGGGCAGATGAGCCAGGGCGCCCAGGATCAGTTCCTTGCTGAAGAACCCGGCCAGGGGGAAGATGCCGCACAGGGCCAGGGCGGCGATGGTCACCGTCACCATGGGGATGTAAAGTTTGCGGCCTCCCTCTTTGCTCATGACAAAGAAATTGTTGGTGCCGAAATGGTGAATGAAAACGCCGGCGCACAAGAAGAGAAGAGCCTTGAACGCTGCGTGGGTGGTGAGATGGAAGTAACCGGGGAAGAGAGTCCCGTGGGCCAGGCCCGCCGCGGCCAAACCCATGGCCATGAAGGCCAGCTGGCTCACCGTGGAGTAGGCCCAGACCTGCTTGATATCCGTGGCCACCATGCCGATGGTGGAAGAAAGGATCATGGTGAGGGTGGCGATGGCCAGGATCACCGTCATGGCCGTGGCCGAAGCCGCCATGAAGGGGAAGATGCGGGTGAGGAGATACACGCCTGCGGCCACCATGGTGGCGGAGTGCAAGAGGGCCGAAACCGGCGTGGGGCCTTCCATGGCGTCGGGCAGCCACACGTGGATGGGGAACTGGGCGCTTTTGCCGGCGATGCCGCAGAAGATCAGAAGAGCCGAAGTGGTGATGAGCCAGGGCGGCATCTTTTGGGCCGCGGCCGCAGCGTTCAGGGTGACGATATCCAGGCTGCCGAAGAAAAGCGTTAAGAAGACCAGGCCCATGAAAAAGCCCGTATCGCCGAAGCGGGTGACCACGAAGGCCTTTTTGCCGGCTTCCGAAGCGGAGAATTTCTCATACCAGAAGCCGATCAACAGATACGAGGCCAGGCCCACCAGCTCCCAGCAGATATAAAGCTGCAAAAGACCGCTGGAAATCACCAGGCCCAGCATGGACATGGCGAAGAGGGACAGGTCGGCGTAGAACCGCCCGAAACCCGGGTCGCCGCTCATGTAGCCGATGGAGTAGACCTGGATGAGCCAGCTGATGGTGGCCACGATGGTGAGCATGATGAGGCTCACCGGGTCGATGAGGAACCCGAAGGGCACCTTGACCAGGTCGGAAACCAGCCAGTTGAAATTATAGACCAGGGGCTCCTTCATGCCCCACAGGCTGATGAGCATGGCCCAGGCAATGATGAGCGGGATGGTGGACGCGGTCAAGGAAATGGCCAGGGAGAGACCGGGCCGTCTCCAGGTGAAGATCATGATCAGGCCGAAGGCCGCCATGGGCAAGATCACGCATAACAGACAACCCAGGAGAATGGGATCCATGTTTAACCCCTAAGCTCGGTGGCGTGTTCCACGTTGACGGACTTGAGCCGGCGGTACACGGCGATAATGATGCTCAGCGCAATGGCGGCTTCCGCGGCGGCCACGGCCATGATGAACAGGGCGATGACCTGGCCCACCGCCGGATGGGGCGCCAGGAAGCGGTTGAAGGCCATGAAGTTGAGGCTGGCGGCGTTTAAGATCAGCTCGACAGAGATGAGCACGGCGATGAGGTTGCGCCGGGCTAGGACACCGTAGAGGCCGATGAAAAACAGCACCAGGCTCACGTACAGGTAGGTTTCCAACTGGTTGAAAAGGAGCATTGGCAACCTCGGTTCCTAAGACGTTCCCCGGCCGCCCCGGGCGGTGACGATGGCGCCCAGCATGGCCACGAGCAGGAGCAGGGAGATGACCTCGAAGATGAGGACGTAGTCAGTGAGCAGATAATGACCTATGGTGGTGATGGACCAGTCCTGGCTGCGCTCCAGCGCGGGCTTCCACACCGTCTTTTTGGTGAGGATGACCAGGAAGATGAAGACCGCGCCGGCGCCCGCCAGTGCCCCCAGCGTCTTGGCGGCGCTCCTTGGCGGCCGGGGCAGGTACATGGGCTCGGAGAGCATGATGGCGAAGCAGATGGCGATGCAGATGGCCCCCACATAGATGAGGATTTCCATCAGGGCCACAAAGGGGCTGTTGAGATACAGAAAAAGCCCGGCCACGCCGATCAGGGACAGGGCCAGCCCCAGGACGTTGTGGAAGATGTTCCGGGCGGCCACGGCGATGAGGGCCCCCAGGATGGTGATGCCCACCACCAGGATGAAGGCGGCGGTGGCGATGCCCGGGGGACTGAAGAGGGAGCTGAGCCAACTCATTTCTTCACCTCCTCCTTAGCGGCCGGTTTGGCTTCTTCGACATAGGGCTGAGGAATGGGCGTCATGGGCCAGCCCTTCTCATACTGCTGCTTCTGCATGCGGGCGAAGACGTCGATCTCCGAGTCCTCGCGTCTGAACCCCACCAGGAGATACTCGTCGGAGAACTTGAGGGCCTTGGTGGGGCAGACTTCCACGCACAGGCCGCAGAGGCTGCAATACTGATAGGCGATGACGTAGCTGCTGGGCACCTTCTTTTTCGCATCCACCTTCACCCCCTCCAGGGAAATGAGCTGGGAGGGGCAGATGCGGGAGCACATCTCGCAGGCGATGCAGCGGTGCGTTTTGGTCTCGTCATCCAGCACGAATTCGGTGTGGCCCCGGTAACGCGGGGTCATGGCGAGCTTTTGCCGGGGATACTGGACCGTGACGATGGGCTTGGTGAAATAGCGGATGGTCACCGCCATGCCCGCCAGCAGGCTCCAGAACCCCACCAGAATCTCTTTGACGTAATTGATCATACGGGCGTCACCTTCAAGCGTTGCGCGCGACGCGCTTATCTGAGCTTCATGATCAGGGCGGTTATGAGCAGATTGGCGAAGGCCAGCGGGATGAGGATCTTCCAGGCAAAGGTGATGAGCTGGTCGAAGCGCACCCGGGGAAAAGTCCAACGGAACCACATCAACAAAAAGATAATGAAATAAACCTTGAGCAGGAACCAGACGATCCCCGGCAGCACCGGACCTCGCCAGCCGCCCAGGAAAAAGACGGTGGCGATGGCCGCGACGATGAACATGTTGGTGTATTCGGCCAGGAAAAACAGGGCGAACTTCATGCCGGAGTACTCGGTGTGGAACCCAGCCACCAGTTCGCTTTCCGCTTCGGGCAGGTCAAAGGGAGCCCGGTTGGTCTCGGCCGTAGCGCAGATGATATAGAGGATGAAGGCCACGGGCTGGATCGCCACGAACCAGTATTTGGACTGGGCGGCGACGATGTCCGCCAGGCTGAAGGACCCCACCATGAGAATGATGCTCATGAGCGTGATGAGCAGCGGAATCTCGTAGGCGATGTTCTGGGCCACGGAGCGGATGGCCCCCAGGACCGAGTACTTGTTGTTGGAAGCCCAGCCGGCCATGAGGATGGCCAGCACCGTGAGCGCCGCGAAGGCCAGAATCAGCAGCACGCCCACGTTCATGTCCCGGATGATGAGGGTCTGGGAGAAGGGGACCACCAGCAGGGACAGGAGCACCGGCAGGAAGATGACGATGGGGGCCAGGTGATACACCGGCTTGTCCACGTCCTGGGGCGTGATGAGTTCCTTGCCCATGAGTTTGACCGCGTCGGCCACGGTCTGGATGGCCCCGTGCCAGCCCACTTCCATGGGGCCGGGCCTGAGCTGCATGTGGGCCGCCACCTTCCGTTCCATCCAGATAAGGAAGAGGGCGTTCACCGCCACCAGGGTGATCACGCCGATGAGGCCCACCAGCATGCGGGCCAGGTCAGCGCCTAAGATCTGTGTGAGAAAGTCCATAGCGGTCGCTCTTTTAACTGTCTAACGGTCGATTTCCGGCACCACCACGTCGATGGAGCCCAAAATGGCCACCAGATCGGCCACCAGGGTATCGACAGCCATCTCCGGCAGGATGCTCAGGTTGGCGAAGGACGGCACCCTGAGCTTGATGCGGTAGGGTTTCACGTCCCCCTGGCTGACGATATAGCAGCCGAACTCGCCCCGGGCGGTTTCCACCGCGGCGTAGACCTCGCCTGCCGCGGGTTTGAAGCGTTTGGGCACCTTTTCCGCCATGATGGGGCCTTCGGGCAGCTTGTCCAGGGCCTGTTCCATGATGCGCAGGCTCTGTTCCATCTCTTTCACCCGCACCATGTAGCGGTCCAGGATGTCGCCTTTGCTGCCCAGGGGAATTTCAAAATCAAACAAGGGGTAGGCGGAATAGGGCTCGGACCTGCGGATGTCATAAGGGATGCCGCTGCCACGCGCCATGGGGCCGGTGAGCCCGTACTTGACGCACATTTCCTGGGTGATGAGGCCCACGTCCCGGGTGCGGTGAATAAAGATGACGTTTTTTGTCACCAGGTTGTCGTAATCCTTGAAGCGGCTCCGCAGGCGCTTAATGAAACCCCGGGTCCCGGTGACGAAATCTTCGTCGATGTCCAGGGGTACGCCGCCGAACCGATAATAGCAATAGGTGAGGCGGGAGCCGGTGACCGCGTCCAACAGATCCAGGAGATGCTCCCGGTCATCGAAGCAGTAGAGGATGGGGGTGAAGGCCCCCAGGTCCAGGAGATACGCCCCCAGCCAAAGCAGATGGCTGGAGATGCGGTTCATCTCTGCGGTGATGACCCGGATGAACTCGGCCCGCTCCGGCACCTTCAGCCCCAGGAGTTTTTCCACCGCCATGCAGTAGCCCTGGTTATAGGCCAGGGCATGGAGGTAATCCACCCGCCCCAGGTTGGGCAGGAACTGCTGGTAATTGCGGTTTTCGGCCATGTGCTCGTGGCCGCGGTGGCCGTAGCCGATGTCCGGATCCGCCTTGGTGATGAACTCGCCTTCCATCTCCAGTTCCACCCTGAGGACGCCATGGGTGCTGGGATGCTGGGGCCCCAAATTCAGGATGTATTTCTTTTCTTCCAGTCCAGGTTCAAGCATCGGCCTGTTCCGTTCCGAAATCTTTGAGTAAGGGGTGAAAGTCGGCGTCAAAAGGCAGGAGGATGCGCCGCATATCCGGATGGCCGGCGAACCTGAGGCCGAAAAGATCGTAGACCTCCCGTTCGTACCAGTTGGCCCCCGGGTAGATGTGGGAGATGGTGGCGGCCTCCATGCCCTTGGTTACCTTGGCCTTCACCACCGTGCGGCACAATTCCCGGAAATTGGCGAAGTGATAGACCACGTGGAAGGCCTCGGGAAAGTCCACCGCGGTGAGGGACTCCAGGAAGCAGCCGGTGCTGAGCAGGGTGGAGGCCACATCGGGCATTTGTTCAGGCAGCGCGTCCACCTCCAGGTGATAGCCCGTCTTGCCGTAGTCGCCCGGGGCCACCCGCGCCAGATTCAGCGGGGCCAGAGCCTTCAAAATATTATCCTTTAACATTTCTGAACTTCCTGAGACGGCCCCGTTGGGTGATCTGCTCTTCCAGGGCCAGAATGCCTTCCAGCAGGCCTTCGGGCCGGGGCGGGCAGCCCGGAATGTAGACGTCCACGGGGATGAGGAGGTCGGCGCCGGGCACGATGGCATACTGGGTGGGATAATAGAAAGGCCCGCCGGAAATGGCGCAGTTGCCCATGGCGATGACCCACTTGGGCGCGGCCATCTGCTCATAGAGGCGGACCACCGCGGGCCCCATCTTCTTACTAATGGTGCCGGCCACGATCATCAGGTCGCACTGCCGGGGGGAGGGCCGGAAGACGCCGGCCCCGAAGCGGTCCATGTCGAACCGGGCCATGCCCGCGGCCATCATCTCAATGGCGCAGCACGCCAGGCCGAAGGTCATGGGCCAGAGGCTGTTGGCCCGGGCCAGGTTCAAGGCCTCCGTGAGAAGGCCGAAGGAAATTAAAGGTTCTCCGGTTTTCTTTTCCAAGTGAAAACCCCCCTGCACCAGGCGTAAACGATCACCAGGGAGAGAATGCCGATAAAGATGGTGATTTCCACAAAGTCCCGCCAGACGTACCCCTTGCCGTAGGCCAAGAGGACGGGGAAGAGGAAGAGCACGTCCACGTCGAAGGCCAGGAAGAGCAGGGCGAAGAGGTAGTAGACCACCGCCACCTGGATCCAGGCGCTGCCGATCACGGGCATGCCGCACTCGTAAATTTCGTCGCGTGCGGCGCCATAGCTGCGGGGGGCGATGAGGTAGGCGATGATGATGGGAACAAGGGCGAACAGACCCGCCACCACCAAAAAGACCAGGACGTAGGAAAAATCCTGCAAAGCTTCCGGGATTTCCAAAGCCGGCTCCTTGTACTTTTTGGTACAATTTGCCGATTTTATAACGCACCGGAGAAAACTTCGTCAATATTTTTTTCCGCGTAGATCAAGAATCTCCTTGCACTGCAGGGGCCAGCGGGGTATGCCAAAACTATGGCTCACTGGGAAAATCTGCGCATGCCGGACCTTGCCAGGTTACGCACCATGGTGCATACGGTATTGATACCTTTCGGGTCCGTGGAAGAGCACGGCTCGCACCTGCCCCTGGGCACCGACGCCTTTCACGCCGTGGAGGTGGCCCGGCGGGTGGGGCAAAGCGGCAGGGCGCTGGTGGCGCCCCCGGTGTACTACGGCCTGTGCCGTTCCACCCGGGAGCACCCCGGCACCATCAGCATTTCCGGCGAGACGCTGCGCGCTCTCGCCCTGGACCTGGGCCGGGAGTTCCACCGCCAGGGCATGGCGAACCTGGTGTTTTTAAGCGGTCATGCCGGGGGCACCCACATGGCGGCTCTGGTGGAAGCGGGAGAGCGGCTGTTGACGGAACTGCCCCGGGTCAAGGTGGCCGTGGTCAACGTTCTGGACCTGCTCCGGGAAGTGCTCACCGCCCGGCCCGATCTCATCAGCACCAGAGGGGATTCGCACGCCGGGGAGGTGGAGACGGCCCTGATGCTGGCGTCCCACCCGCACCTGGTGCAGGGCCGCGCTCCGGAGGAATGGCCCGCGTTTCCCAAATACATCCTGGTGCGGGATAAGATCCGGCACTGGCCGGGAGGTGTGTGGGGGAATCCTGGCAAGGCCAGCGCTGCTCAGGGGGAGGCCATCCTGGCCGCGGAGACGGCGCGTCTTTTGGAAGTGATTACCGCGCTGGAGGAGTATGAGGAAGAACCGCCTCCACCGGGCGGCGGGGCGGTGATGCCAGGTTGAAAAGTCAGGGGCGGGTTTTAAACCCGCCCCATGAGGGTAAGAAAGAATGTGTCCGGAGGTCCGCTCCCGGCTGACCGGGAACAAAGGCTTATTTCATCTTGCCGCCGCCTTGGCTGAAGCCCTGGGGGCTGGCTTCCCGCTTGGTAACCCCCGGCGGGGCGATGCCTTCCCCCCAGCCGGGCGGGGCAGGAGTTTCTATAGCCTTTCAATTGGTTTTGCCGCCGGCATTCCCCTGACCCTGACCCTGACCTTTGCCCTTCCCCGCGGCCAGAGCCGGCGCCATGATGAGCACCAGAGACAGGATGAACGCCAGAAGCGGCAGGATGATTCGCATCAGCTCTCCTCCTTTTCCGTGGAATCTTGGATTAGGGAATTGCTCTCTTGGAAGTTAAGACTCTCAAGAGCGCTGATTTGTTAGCTCAGAAAAATCTCCGGCGGCGGAGACGGGCGCTTCCTGACCCTTATTCCGTCCTTGCGAAGGCAGAAGGCCCAAAGGGACAATTTTCTGGACATACATAAGTGCAATATAAATGCCAGGGATGCTGGCGGCAGGGAGGACGGGAATCGGGGGCAGCGCGCTCTCCTTCCTGTTCATGCCGCGCCGGCTGATAGAGTTGGCTGGGTCCTGTCAGGCCAAGTCCGCCATATTCCAGGGCAAAAGAGGCAACACAATATCTTGATGGCAAATTATTTTTGCCACAAAATATGTGACGGAAGGGCGATAATTAACTTTATGAAGGGATATTGGGGGGTTCCCTCCTAACAGTTCCCTAAAGTTCACGTGACTTTGTTCTTGACAGGGGCACAAGGCTAGGAGAGAATCATCATTTAGCTGACCACTCCCCGCATCAAGAAAGGCCATCGGGTAATGATCCCAGAAGCCCTTGAAATGATTGCCGATCGAGTACTTGCTCTGGATGATGCTAAGCTGAAAGACCTCCTCAACCACTACAAAGACCGCATAACCCAGGAAGAACCCAACCGTTCCTGGGAACGGGCGGTCATCGCCTTCTTTCTCATCAACGGCGTGCGCGTGAAAAACTCCCTCAAGCAAGGCAAACTGCAGCAACAGTGTTGCGATTTGGACGAAGTGCCGCACCTCCGCCTGGTCAAGGCCTAACCGATCGGCATCCTTCTTTTCTCTTCTCACCCAAGGGCTGAGCCGCGCCCAGCCGGAGGGAGAAGTTTTGCTGGGCGCCCGCTGTTCCGGCTGGGTGTCACCGCCGCCCCGCGCTCTTGAGAGTTTCCTCTCAAATAACCTGACACAACTTCAACTTCTCCGGGCTCGTCGATGTCCCCGGCGGACTCAATGGAACGGGCGCAAAGGCCCTGCCCGCCAGGACATTTCTCTTTCCAGGCCCGGATATTGTGGTATTTCAGAAAAAATTTCCCACGATCGTCAGGTCAAATGGGCCTTTTTCTCCCCCCCCATCCCTCTCCCACCAAGGGAGGGGGAGAAAAGAGGGGAGATAAATGGGCACGTTGATTCTGAAACGTGACACTAGCGGCGTTGCCTCTTTTTAAGGAAAATCCGCACCGGGGCCAGGGGGATGTCCAGGGCCTGGCGCAGTTGCTTCACCAGGTAACGCCGGTAGGCGTGGGGGATGCCCTCGGGATGGTTGGTAAAGAAAACGAAGGTGGGCGGGTGGGTTTCGGGCTGGGTGAGAAAATAAAACTTCACCGGCCGGTGCCGGAACAGGGGCGGCCTTACCTTTGCGGTGATTTCCGCCAGAAGCTGGTTGAGCTGGCCGGTGCCGGCCCGGCGGCTGCTCTGGGCGTGGATCTCATCGAGCGTCCGAAAGACCTTGGGGATCTGGTAGCCGGTGACCACCGAAATGGGGAGAATGGGGGCGTAGGCCATGAATTCCAGGCCATGGGCCACGTTGTCCTTAAGACGCCGGGCTTGATCCGGGTCCTGGGGGGCCAGATCCCACTTGTTGAGGCAGATAAGGCAGCCCTTGCCCGCATCGTCGATGAGGCCGGCCAGCCGCGTGTCCTGTAAGGTGAGGCCCTCCGTGGCGTCCAGGAGCAGCACGGCCACGTCGGCCCGGTCCAGGGCCTTGAAGCTCTTGATGACCATGGCCTGCTCCAGCCCTGGGGCCACGTGGCTTTTGCGCCGGATGCCCGCGGTGTCGATGAGCACGTAATCCCGGCCCAGCCAGGTGACGGGAGTGTCGATGGCGTCCCGGGTCGTGCCGGGCAGGGGGCTGACGATGAGGCGCTCTTGGCCCAGGATGCGGTTGACGAAGGACGATTTGCCCACGTTGGGACGCCCCAGGATGGCCACCTTGAGGCCGGGGGACGGGGCAGGGGCGGGGGCGGCTGAAGGCAAACGCTCCACCAGGGCTTCCAGGAGAGTGGCAATGCCCAGGCCGTGGACCGCGGCCACGGGATAGAGGGGGTCCAGGCCAAAGCGGTAGAATTCCGCCAGGTGCTCTTCCCGGCCCGGATGATCGACTTTATTGACCACCAGGAGGACGGGTTTGCCGGTGGTGCGCAAAAAAGCCACCACCTCGTCGTCTCCCGGCTGGGGGCCATATTTGCCGTCCATCACCAGGAGCACCAGGTCGGCGTCGGCCACTGCGGCCTCGGCCTGACGCCGCACCTGCTGGCCCAGGTCGTCATCATCGCCGATGAGCCCGCCGGTGTCCGCCAGAAGGAAGGTGCGGTCCTCCCAGGTGACCGCGCCGAAGAGACGGTCCCGGGTGACGCCGGGCTGATCGTCCACCAGGGCCTGGCTGGAACGGGTGAGGCGGTTGAAGAGCGTGGATTTCCCCACATTGGCCCGGCCAATGATGGCCACCAGGGGGAGCTGGGAAGCTTGGGTCATAGGACTGAGAGATGACTTGAGGGGAGGACGGGGGGAACGCCGCCCCCCTGCCCCCCCCTCAAAATTCCCTCCCTACCCCTCTTAGGGGGGTGGGGGAGAGGGTTTGGGAGGGGGGTGAGGGGCCAACGGCCCCTGGCCCCCTCTCCCAAGAGCTTATATTATTTCAAGACGAAGCCGGCGGGGCGGCCTTTTTGGGTGGCCAGTTTTTCAGCAGCTCCACCGCCTGCTTCAGCACCGGGTCCTGATCCAGGTCCTTGGCGGTCATGGGCTGGTCCCAGGGCTTGTCGGTGATGCCCTCCCCCTTCATGTGGCGGTCCAGGGCCTCTTCCCGAATCTTTTCCAGGGATTTCCCCGGCGGTGTTTCCGGCTCTTTGATTTCGATGTCGGGATTAATGCCCTTTTCGTGGATGGTCTGGCCGCTGGGTGTATAGTACAGGGCTGTGGTCAGGCGCATGGCGGAACCGTCATCCAGCGGGATGATGGTCTGCACAGATCCTTTGCCGAAGCTCTTGCTGCCGACAATGAGAGCCCGCTTGGAGTCCTTGAGCGCGCCGGCGACGATCTCCGAGGCCGAGGCGCTGCCCTCATTGATGAGGATGACAAGGGGGGACAGCTCCACCCCCTCCCCGCCGGAGCGGGCGTAAAAGCGCATGGTCTGCTGGGGATTGCGGCCCCGGGTATAGACGATAAGTCCCGAAGACAGAAATTCATTGGAAACCTGCACCGCCTGCTCCAGCAAACCGCCGGGATTGTTGCGCAGGTCCAGGATGAGGCCTTTGAAGGGCGTCAGCTTCTGTCGCATCTTTTTCAGGTAGGAGCGCAGGTCAGGATCGGTCTGATCCTGGAAGTTGGCGATGCGGATGTAGCCGATGTTGTTATCAATGACCCGGGCCTTGACGCTCCTGATGGGGATTATCTCCCGGACGATGGAAAAGTCCTTGGGCTGGGGGAATCCCTGACGGTTGATGGTGAGGGTGACCTTGGAGCCTTTGGGGCCCCGGATCTTTTTTACCGCTTCGGTCAACGAGATGTTCTTCGTGGGGGCGCCGTTGATGCCGAGAATCTGGTCTCCCGCCCGCAAACCGGCCCGGTAGGCGGGGGTGCCTTCGATGGGCGACACCACGGTGAGGACCTGGTCCTTGAGGGTGATTTCGATGCCGATGCCGCTGAATTTGCCCTTGGTTTCGATCTGCAGTTCCCGGAACTCCTCCGGGGTCATAAAGGAGGAGTGGGGATCCAGGGTGCCCATGGCCCCCTGAATGGCGCCGTAGATGATCTCTTTGCCGGTTTTCCGTTCCACATAATTTTGTTCGATGACACTCAGGGCCTGGGCAAAAACCTGCAGCAGCGGATCCTCACCTTTGCCGGCCACGGTGGCGTCGCCCCCGGGCTGGCGGGTCTCCTTGCCTGCAGGAGGCTGGTTCTGGGCGATGATCCAGGCTGGGAAGAGAAGGGCCAGGGCCACGGGAATCAATAATCCCAGCCCAAAAAGCTTTTTCAGGGGACGTTCAGTCTTGGGGCTCATATTTAACCCTTTTTCGGGGCCGAGGATGTCTTGCCGGTGGTTAAGATTTCCAGACCTTGCTGCACCCAGGGGTCTTGCTCCGGGTTGGGCGGTGGCACAGGCAGGGGGCCGGCGCCGGACGGCTGCTTCTTCCCTGTCGCCAGGGGCTCCAGGCCGGTGCCGGTGATGCGCTGGCCATCCGGGGTATAGCAATGGGCCACCGTCATCACCAGGGCAGAGCCGTCCTGGAGGGGGAAAGCCTTGGTAATGCCGCACAGGCCAAACGTCTTGGCCCCCAGCAGGGACGCCAGTTTGTAATGGCTCAGGGCCGCAGCGACGATCTCGGCCGCCCGGGCCGTGCCCTGATCCACCAAAACCACCATGGGCGGCGGCGTTTCCATGACCACATCCCGGGTCTTGCCCCGGTAGGCCAGGTTGCCGTCGCTCTGGCGGCCCTTGGTGGTGACGATTTCTCTGTCCCCCAGGAGGACGGAAGCGGTGCGCACCGCCTGCTCCATGGTGCCCCGGGCGTTGTTGCGCAGGTCCAGCAGCACTCCTTTGACGGGCGGCTGGCGGCCTTTAAGCGCCTTGAGCGCCGCAGCCAGTTCGCCGGGGGTCTCTTCGGTGAAATAGGGCACCCGCACATAGGCGAACTGGTCTTTGAGGATCTGGGTTGTCACCTTGGCCGGGACGAGGTTTGCCAAAGAGACAGTAATGTCCAGAGGCTTAACCAGGCCATTTCTCAGCACCTGCACTTTGACCGCGGTGCCGGGAGCGCCCCGGAAGCGCCGGGCCACTTCCTGGGTGGTGAGATTGCGCACGATCTGGTTGTTGATCTTGAGAATGTGATCTCCCGGCTTGATGCCTGCGCTGGCGGCCGGACCGCCGTCCAAGACCGCCACCACGGTGAGAAGGTGCTCCTTGACCACCAATTCCAAGCCGGCCTCCGCTTCAACTTTGCGGTTCCCCTGCTGGTATTCCTTAAATTCCTCGGCAGTGAGAAAGGAAGAGTCGGGGTCCAGGGAATTCATCATTCCCCGCATACCACCCTGGAGCATCTCCCCCTCCGTGCGGGGCCAGACATACTTTTGGGAAATCTCGTAGAGGGCTTCGGTGAGGAGGCGCAAAGCTTCGTAATTTTCGCCTGGCGCCGAAAGCGCCGGCCGCCACCACCAGAGGCTGCCCAGGAGCATGACAATCAGTAAGGGAAAAAGGAAGCGCGCCGGGCGCCCCATCGCTTTGCCGGGAGAATGTCTGAAATCTTTGGCCTTCACGTCACGGTCTCTGTTTCTCGGAAAATGGAATGCTCTGGGTTAGTTTCGGGCTATGGCCCGCAGCGCCGCGTCCCGGATATTTTCGGCGGTCAGGCCGAAATGTTTGAGCAGCACCTCGGGCTTGCCCGAGGCGCCGAAGATATCCCTCAATCCCACCCGTTCCAGAGGCGCAGGAAAAAAGTCGGTCAGCACCTCGCTCACTGCACTGCCCAGGCCGCCGGTGGCCAGGTGTTCCTCCGCGGTGACTAATGCCCCGGTGCGCCGGGCCGAGTCCACCACCAGCTCCCAATCCAGGGGCTTGAGACAGGAAAGGTTGATTACCCGGGCCGACAGCCCCTGGCCGGCCAACAGGCGGGCGGCCTCCAGACACGGGTGCACCATGATGCCCAGTCCGGCCAGCGTCACATCCCGGCCTTCGGCCAGGACCAGGCCCCGCCCCAGTTCGAAGCGGTGGTTGCTCTCATGCAGCACCGGCACGGGCATGCGCCCGGTGCGCAGGTAAACCGGTCCGCGGTAAGCCGCGGCCCAGCGAACCATGGCCCGGGTTTCGGGCCCGTCGGCCGGGGCCAGCACCACCATGTTGGGCAGCACCCGCATGATGGCCAGGTCGGCCACGGCCTGGTGGGAGCCGCCGTCTTCGCCCACCGTGACGCCGCCGTGGCTGGCGGCGATCTTGACGTTCAGATTGCCGTAGGCGATGGTCTGGCGGATCTGCTCCCAGGCCCGGCCCGCGGCAAAGACGGCAAAGGTGCTGGCAAAGGGGATCTTGCCGCCGATGGCCAGGCCGGCGGCCGTGCCCATGAGGTCCTGCTCCGCCACCCCCATGTTGAAGAAGCGGTCCGGAAAGGCCTTGGCGAACAGGTGCGTCTGGGTGGAGCAGGAAAGATCCGCGTCCAAAACCACCAGGTCCGGATTGGCCTTGCCCAATTCCACCAGGGTCTTGCCGTATTCGACCCGGGTGCTCTCCTTGGCGTTAACCGTCATGGGGGATGATTGTTATCCTGAAGAATTCACACACAGCCCAGTTCCGCCAGCGCCTGGCGGTACTCCTCGGGGTTGGGGGCGACGCCGTGGTATTTTTTCTGATTCTCGAAAATGGACACCCCTTTACCTTTCACCGTATTGGCGATGATGATGCCGGGTTTGCCCTTGAGGGCCGCCAAATGGTCCAGGGCGTCCAGGATGGCGGGGATGTTGTGTCCGTCAATCTCCAGCGTCTGCCAGCCGAAGGCCTGCCACTTCTCCGCCAGGGGTTCCAGGGCCATGACCTCGGCGGTGTGGCCGTCGATCTGCAGGCGGTTCCTGTCCAGCAGGGCCGTCAGGTTGTCCAGGCCGAAATGAGCCGCGCTCATGGCCGCTTCCCAGATCTGGCCTTCCTGGACCTCGCCGTCGCCCATGAGGATGTAAACCCGCTGCCCATTGCCATTGAGGCGAGCCGCCAGGGCCAGGCCGTTGGCCACGGAAAGCCCCTGCCCCAGGGAGCCGGTGGAGACCTCCACCCCCGGGGTGCAGCTGGCGTCGGGATGTCCCTGCAGGGAACTGCCGAACTGGCGCAGACTGAAGAGCTCTTCCCGGGGAAATAGGCCCAGGCGGGAGAGCACCGCGTAGTACACCGGCGCGGCGTGGCCTTTGGAGAGGACGAAACGGTCCCGGTGCGGAGTGCAGAGGTCCTGGGGATCCAGGCGCAGGACGCCGAAAAAGAGAGCTACCAGGAGATCGGCGGCGGACAGCGACCCCCCCAGGTGCCCGGAGCCGGCCCGGTGGAGCATTTCCACGATATCCAGGCGCACCAGGCGCGCCAATTCTTGCAATTGCCCGACGTCACGAATCCCGGTCATACTCCTGGGCGCCGCCTGCCCCTCCTGAGTTGGTTTCGTGGAACTTGGATATGTGGTATCACACAGAGGGAAATCCTGCAAGGATTTCACCTGTTCCCCTAACATTTTCTCCCCGGGCGGGGTCGATGCAGGAGGGTAGGGGGGCCGGGTGACGCCTCCTCAGGGGGCCTTGCCGCCGACATTGGGGAGCCTTCCACCCATATTCTTTAGTGCGGCGAAGGCCGTCTCGTTATATTATATAGAATCTTGAATACAGGGGCCCCTGAAGCAGGGCGGGGACCTGACCCTTCAGCCGGCCCGGCCAATTTTGTGGCCCCATCAGAATCGAGACCTATCCATGACCTTAACTCCTGATGACGTCTTGCATGTGGCCGAGTTGGCCCGGCTCAGCTTGCGGCCGGAAGAGATCGGCCCGTTCACCCGGCAGTTGAATGACATCCTGGCCTATGTGCAGCAGCTCCAGGAAGTGGACACCAATGGCGTGCCGCCCACGGCCCACGTGGTGCCCGTGACCACTCCTTTCCGGGAGGACCGGGTTACGGCCGGCCTGGACCGGGAGCGGGCCCTGGACAACGCCCCGGCCCGGGAAGATGGCGCCTTCGTGGTGCCCCGGGTCATTTAGGGGGCGTTATGGCCGATGATCTGTGCAGCCTGAGCATCAGTCAGTTGGCGCCCCTGCTGGCCGCCCGCCAGGTTTCGCCGCTGGAAACCGTGGAGGCTTTCCTGGCGCGAATCGCCCACCGGGACGGCAAACTGAACGCCTATATCACCGTGGACGAGGCCGGGGTCCGGGCTCAAGCGAAGGAAGCGGAAGCTCGCCTGGCCAAAGGGGAGGGCGGCCCTTTGACCGGCGTGCCCCTGGCCTTAAAAGACGTGCTGGTGACCGAGGGCCTGCGCACCACCTGCGCCTCCCGCATCCTGGAAAACTATGTGCCGCCTTTCGACGCCACGGTGTGCGCCCGGCTGCGCCAGGCCGGCGCGGTTTTCCTGGGCAAGGTCAACATGGACGAATTTGCCATGGGCTCCTCCACGGAAAATTCGGCCTTCGGCCCCACCCGCAACCCCTGGCAGCCGGACCACATTCCCGGGGGCTCAAGCGGCGGCTCCGCCGCAGCCGTGGCCGCGGACCTGTGCACGGCTTCTTTAGGATCGGACACCGGCGGCTCCATCCGCCAGCCCGCCTCCCACTGCGGCGTGGTGGGGCTTAAGCCCACCTACGGCCGGGTCTCCCGCTACGGCCTGGTGGCCTACGCTTCGTCCCTGGACCAGATCGGCCCCCTCACCAAAGAGGTGCGGGACGCGGCGCTGCTCATGAACGCCATCGCCGGCCACGACCCGAAAGACTCCACTTCGGTGCCCGAGCAGGTGCCCGACTACCTGGCGGCCCTGGGGCGAGACATTAAAGGGATGAAGGTGGGCGTGCCCCGGGAGTATTTCGGCCAGGGCCTGGATCCCGAAGTGGAAGCCGCGGTCAGGGGCGCGCTGGTCACCCTGGAGGGGCTGGGCGCGGAACTGGTGGAACTGAGCCTGCCCCACACCGCCTACGCGGTAGCCGTTTACTATGTCATCGCCATGGCCGAGGCCTCCTCCAACCTGGCCCGCTACGACGGCGTTAAATACGGCTTCCGGGCGCCGGGAGCCAATCTCCTGGACATGTACGCCCAGACCCGCACGTTAGGATTCGGGGCCGAGGTGCGCCGCCGCATCATGCTGGGAACCTACACCCTGTCCGCGGGCTACTACGACGCCTACTACCGCAAGGCCTCCCAGGTGCGCACCCTCATCCGCCGGGACTTTGAGGCCGCGTTCCAGCAATGCGCGGTGGTGGCCACGCCGGTGGCCCCCACGCCGGCCTTCCGCCTGGGTGAGAAGGTGGATGATCCCCTGACCATGTACCTCTCGGATATCTTCACCATTTCCGCCAATCTGGCCGGGATTCCGGGGATTTCAGTACCGTGCGGCTTCAGCCGGGCGGGCCTGCCCATCGGCTTGCAGTTCCTGGGCCCGCCCTTCGGCGAGCCCCAGATCCTTACCATGGCCCACGCCTATGAGCAGTCCACGGACCATCACCGCCGGAAGCCGGAGTGGTGACATGACCCATAGGTGCGGCCGGCGATCCCCTGGCCTTTTCAGGCCGCCGCTGTTGGCTGTGCTCTGCCTGCTCAGCCTTTTCTTGCCGGTTAGCAGTCCGGCCGCGGTCAACGGCAACGGCCGCTTGACGGAAAAAGAGGCCATCGACTTGGCCCTGAAGCAGCACCCGGCCGTCAAGGAATCCCAGGAACG
This sequence comes from uncultured Desulfobacterales bacterium, assembly GCA_964522695.1. Lineage (GTDB taxonomy): Bacteria > Desulfobacterota > Desulfobaccia > Desulfobaccales > 0-14-0-80-60-11 > VGSQ01. Next base: position 5,085 of record CAZFWX010000046.1, on the reverse strand, counting down.
TATGGCTGCGGCCAAGGCCCAGATCGGCATCTCCCGGTCCGGGTACCTGCCCCAGGCCAATTTCACCGGCAACTATTATTACGGCAACGCCTTCAGCTTCTCCTCGGGCGGCATCTCTACTCCCGCAACTACGGGCCGGGCTCCCGGGTCCACGTCGCAGTTGCTGACGGCCAGCGATTTTTATATTTATCGGTTTAATTTCAATCAGCTTATCTATGACTTCGGCAAGACCATGGGCGCCATCGCGGTGGCCCGGGCCGGATATCAGCAGGCTGGCGACGACTATGCGGGGGTGCGCCAGGGGGTGGTGCTGGACGCCCGCACCGCCTACTTCGGACTCTTGGCGGCCCAGCGGGCGGTGAAAGTAGAGGAGGAAAACGTCCGCCAGAACCAGGAACTCCTGCGCCAGGCCCAGGGTTTCTATGGCGTGGGCGCCCGGGCCAGGATAGACGTCACCAAGGCCGAAGCCAATCTCTATGATGCCGAAACCCAGCTCATCCGGGCCAGGAACCTGGTGGACCTGGCACGGGTGTCTCTAATGACCGCCCTGGGTCTGAAAAACTGGCCCTATCAGACCCTGGAGGACGCACTGGAAGCCCCGCCCCGGCCCCTGGTGCTGGCGGAATTGAAAGAGCAGGCCCTGAAACAGCGGCCCGAAGTCATGCGCAACCGGCATCAGCAGGAGGGGGACCAGGCGAACCTCAAGGTGGCCCGGGCCGGGTATTTCCCCACCCTGTCCTCCAACGCCAGCTACGGCTGGCAGGGCGACGGCTATCCCCTGGCGTCCAACTGGTGGCTGGGGGTGGCCGTAAACGTCCCCTTGTTCGAAGGCCTGAAAACCAAATATTCCGTGGACCAGGCCAAGGCCCAGCTCCGGGCCACCCTGGCCAATGCCGAAGTCCTGAGCCAAAACGTCAACAAGGAAGTGGAACAGAACTACCTGGACGTGCAAACCGCCCGGGAGGTGATCCGCTCTGCCGCCAAGGCCCGGGAAGCGGCCCAGGAAAACCTGCGCCTGGCCCAGGGGCGCTACAAGGCCGGCGTGGGCAGCATTATTGAAGTGACCGACGCCCAGGTGCAGTTTGCCCGCTCCGACCTGCGCTACGTTCAGGCGCTCTACGACTACCGCATCGCCGACGCCAAACTGGACAAGGCCGTGGGCCGGGTTTATTGAGGGATTGAAGGAGGTTAGTGGGGGAGGCCGGGGGAACAAGCTCCCCCGCCTCCCCCCACACCCCCCTTTCAACCCCCTTTAGCAGGTGAACGTTAGTAGCGACTCGCCAAGAAATAAACAAAAGGTAAGGGGTTGGGGGAGGGAGTTTGAGGGAGAGGGAAGGGGGATCGCCCCCTTGCCCCCTCCTTCAAGTAGTCACAGCACCCCGGCCTCGGTCAGTTTGGCGATGAGGTTGGCGGGGCTGGTGAACTGCCAGGCCGCTAAGCCGTGGCTGAGGGCGGCGGTAACGAACTCGGCCTTGTCGTCGATGAAAAGGCAGCGCTCGGGAGGGACCGCGGCTTCCCGGATGAGGGCCTGGTAGATGGCCGGTTCGGGTTTGCGGCTGCCCACCTGATGGGAGAGAATAAAGCGGCGAAACTGGCGGACCACGGGAAAGTGCCGATAAATATCAGCAAAGTGCAGCGGGTTGGTGTTGGAGATGAGCAGCAGGGGGTAGCGGAGGATGAGGCGGGCCACCAGTTCTTCCATCTGCTCCATGGGGTCGAAAAGGTCGCACCACCAGTCTTTAAAGCGGGAAAAGGGCAGGTCCACCCCGAAGCGCTCCAGCAGCCAGTGGTAAAACTCCTGCGTGGTGAGGCGGCCGGCGTCGTAGTCGGGTTCCGCCCCGGAGACAAAGATGGCGGTGTAGATTTCTCCGGGGTCGAGCCCGGCCAGGCCGGCCAGGCGCCGGCAGAAGCGCAGATGGTCCACCCGGATGAGCACGTTGCCCAGGTCGAAGGCCAGGACGTCAAAAGGGCGCATGGTCTCCTTTTATATGATGACCGGGAAAAACCAAAGACAATTCGGTTGCCGAAAACGCTAAAGGATTGAGAACGACAGCCGTAAAGTGGCTGGGGAGGTGAACCATGGCCAGGCAGTCGGGATGGGGGATTTTCTTGGCCCTGCTCTTCGGGCTGGGGGGCGCCAGTCTTTTCTGGTTGCAGGGGCCTTATCTCAAGGACGAGGTGACCCGCCAGGTGGCCCAGGCGCTCAAGGAGCAACCCGTGGCGGTGGAAGCGGGCAAAGCCGGCCCTGAGTTGAAGGCCGCGGCGCCTGTGGCCGCAGGAGTTCGCTATCAATTGATGAGCGACGGCAAACAGGTTTTCCTGGCCGACTTGCAGCAGGGCCGGATCTGGCGCTATTTCAAGCACACCAAGGAAGGCGGCTATGCCAAAGAGGAAGAGGGCTTCCTGCCTTTGGCCCTGTTCTTCGGCGGGAAAAAGTATTACGGCGCTGCGGAGATTGAAGCGCCGCCGGCCAAGGGCGGGGAAAACTCCGCGGCCGGGGCCAAGACCGGAGGCAAGGCTGCTCCATGAGACGTTCTTTCGGGCAAGACCTTTTCTGGGCCTTGTATATCTTTTTCCTGGCCGCGGGTTTCGGCATCCTGCAGCACTGGCATCTAATTTCTCTCTCCGCGACGGGGGAATTGCCGGCCTTTCTGGCCAAACTGCGTCAAGACCAGCGAACCGTCCTGATGCAGGGCGTAAAGACCGTCACCCTGGAGCAGGCCTATGAAATCTGGAAAAATGGAGAGGCCCTGTTCATAGACGCCCGCCCGCTCCCTGAGTTTGAAGAACAGCATGTTCCCGGCGCCCTGCATCTCGCTCCGGAAAAATTTTGGGAGAGCGGTGCGGTGGCGCTTGGGGGTATTCCCAAGGAACGCCGTCTTTTGGTCTATTGCGACCAGGAGACCTGCAACGTGGCTCTTGAAGTGGCCGCCAAACTGCAAACACTGGGCTATACGAATGTCACGGCTTTTATCGGAGGATTTCGTGCCTGGGACGAAGCCGGCTATCCCACCGCCACCGGGCGTTAGCCATTTCTTTTTCGGCCTTCTGGGGGTTGTCCTGGGCGTCCTGTTTTTCTATGCCGGGCTGCTGAAACACCTGGCCCCCTACGCCTTTGCCGAAGCAATCCTGGCCTATCAACTGGTGCCGGAGCCCCTGGTGGGCCTGGTGGCCGCCATCCTGCCCTGGGTGGAGATCACCCCGGCCTTTCTCCTGATCGTGGGCTATTTCCTGGCCATGCTGGGCTGGGCGGCGGTTTTCTGCCGCATCTCCTGGGGAGCCGCGCTGGTTGGGGGCATTAAACGGCGCAGTTGTCTGCTCCTGCTCATGGTCCAGGCCGGGCTGTTCCTCCTGGTGCTCCTCATCACCTGGGCCCGGGGCCTCAAAATCGACTGCGGCTGCGGCCTGTTCACCTCCCGGGAGGTGGGCCTGGTGCCCGTCCTGGAGGACGCCCTGATCCTGGCTCTGGCCGCGGTGGTCTATTGGTGGGAGGCCAGGAGGACGGCGGGCTGACGGCAGAGCCTCGGCGTCGGGCGGGAAAGCGCCGCGTCTCCCGCCGCCAGGGCTGAGCCGCCGCGCCGGGCCCCAATGATCCGTAATCAAGTTTATGACCAAATATTTCAATTTCTACGATCCTCTGGAACGGCGCTACCTCTTCAACAGCTTCCTGGTGGTGGTGGCCGTGGTGGAGGTGCTGATTTTCCTGGTCACCTGCGTCTGGCAGATCGACGAGGGTATGTTCGGGGGTCCGGTGCGGGTCATTCCCTTCCCCTGGATGGAGTACCTGTTTGTCGCTTTCGCCGCGCCCATTGCGTTGCTCTTCATCTTCGGCGTCATCGTCCGGGGCTTTCAGGCCCTGGCCCCCCCGGCGCAGGGGCAGGCAGGCGAACGGCGTCCCTGGTTCTGGCTGCGCCTCAAACCCCTGACCCGCTTCCTGCTGCTCTTATCCGGCGCTTTCAGCCTCTTTCTGCTGCTGGTCTTCGGCGGGCCCCTCTTGGCCGGCATCGCCCGCCTTTTTAAGGCCTTAGGACTGTGGGGCACCTATCTCTTCGCCGCGGTGGTGGCCTTGGTCTGCCTCTATGTCCCCCTGCGGCTGCTCCTCAACTACCGGCTCAAGAAAAGGGAGTTGGATTACCGGTACCTGGTTTATCTGGCGGAACGCCACGGCGTGGTGATTAGTGATCCGAAAAAATTAAAGGGTCTGCCTTCCCAGATGGTGCAGGTGCAGATGGACGCAGAAGAGCCAGACGCCGATCGCCCCGGTCTGCCTGCTCCCGAGGACGAAACTCCGCCTTGAGAAAACCCCGGAAATAATTTTCAAGAGCCCTAAAAACTGGATATCGTTTGTGAAATTTTTCCTTTACAGTCCTGTGGAGATGAGGTATGAAATAACATCTGGGATTCCGACGTGGTCCCCTGGCAGGGGAGCGGCCCGCGGCAGAGGTTCCCACAGGGAAAAGTCCTGGAAAACCAGGTAAATATCATACAAGCCACTATTAAATGCATGAGGAGGTTGGTTGCGGATGGACATTATGACTTTTGCATTGGCATGCGGTCTGGTCGGTGTGGCCTACGGCCTGTTCACCACCACTTGGGTGTTGAAACAGGACGCGGGTTCGCCCCGGATGATCGAGATCTCCGACGCCGTCAAAGAGGGCGCCAATGCCTTTCTGAACCGTCAGTATAAGTCGGTGGCCATGGTAGGCGCGGTGGTCTTCGTCCTGCTCTTCGGGCTGGGCAAATACACCGCCATCGGCTTTGTCATCGGCGCTGCCGGCTCGGCTCTGGCCGGTTATGTGGGCATGTACGTCTCCGTGCGGGCCAATGTGCGCACCGCCCAGGCGGCCTTCACCAGCATGGCCCATGCCTTGACCGTGGCCTTCCGGGGCGGCTCCGTCACCGGTTTGCTGGTTGTGGGCCTGGCCCTGTTGAGCGTGGCCGGTTATTACAAGTTCCTCCTGGCCGTTGATCCCAAAGAAGCCATGCACGCCTTGATCGGCTTGGGCTTCGGCTGCTCCCTGGTGAGCGTGTTCGCCCGGTTGGGCGGCGGCATCTACACCAAGGCCGCTGACGTGGGCGCCGACC
>CAZFWX010000045.1:0-23306 GCA_964522695.1 uncultured Desulfobacterales bacterium | reverse complement strand
CCCCCCCCCCCCCCGCCGCGGGGGGGGGGGGGGGGGGGCGCGGCGGGGGGGGGCCCCCCCCCCCCCCCCCCCCCCCCCCCCCCCCCCCCAAGGCCGAACGCCTCCGCCTGGTGGCCCTGGCCGCGGAGAATGCCCAAGCGGCGTTGACCCGGCGGCGGGAGGGACCGGCCCCGGCTGACGCGGTGGATGATCTTCAGGCTCGGCTCAAGCTGGCGGTGCGGCCGGCCCGCATTGAGTGTCTGGACATTTCCACCCTCCAGGGCGGTCAGCCCGTGGGGGCGCTGGCGGCTTTTCACGAGGGGGCTCCCGAAAAGTCCCGGTACCGGCGTTTCCGCATCAAGGAGGTGTCGGGCCAGGACGACTACGCCATGCTGGCCGAAGTGGTCCACCGCCATTACGGCAAAGAGGGGCAGCGGCTCCCGGACCTGCTGGTGGTGGACGGCGGCAAGGGGCAGCTCAATACGGTGCGTCAGGCCTTGAAGGAAGTGGGGCAGGATGATTTGGTGGTGATTGCCCTGGCCAAGGCGGGGGAGACGGCAGCAGGGCCGGTGCGGGACCGGGTCTTTCTGCCGGGGCGGCAGAATCCCAGGTTTTTGCCGCCCGGATCGCCGGGATGGCAACTGTTGCTGCGGGTGCGGGATGAGGCTCACCGCTTCGCCATCAGCTACCATCGGCGGCGGGCCCGGCAGGAGCTGGTGGCTTCGGGCCTGTTGGAGATTCCCGGCGTGGGGCCGGTGCGGGTCCAGCGGTTGTGGCAGCGGTTTGAGAATCTGGCGGCGCTCGGGGCGGCGACGGTGGAGGAACTGGCGGCCATCCCGGGCTTTACGCGCCAGGCGGCCCAGGCGGTGAAGGAGTGGCTCAGCCGCGAGGCGCCCGAGCCGCCTGCAGCACCTGTTCCTGAGTAAGGCCGAAGCGGCGGGCCCGCTGCTGGTATTCGGCCAGGGCTTGGAGGAACTCCTGCTCACGGAAGTCGGGCCACAGGGTGTCGGTGAAGTAGAGCTCGGCGTAGGCTGACTGCCACAGCAGGAAGTTGCTCAAACGATACTCGCCGCTGGTGCGGATGAGAAGATCGGGGTCGGGGGTCTCCGCGGTATACAGGTGCCGGGAGAAGATGTCGGCGTCGATCTCCTCCGGCTTGAGGCGCCCGGTTGCCGCGGCCTCGGCCAGCAGGCGGGCGGCATGGACGATCTCGCTCTGGCCCCCGTAGCTCAGGGCCAGGTTGAGGACCATCTGGGCTCCTTCCCGGGTGGAGGCTGCCACCCGGGCCAGTTCGCCCTGCACTTTGGCCGGCAGGCGCTCCAGGTTGCCGATGGCCTTAAGCGCAATGCGGTTTTCCCGCATCTCCGCCTCCTCCTGCTTCAGGTAGCGGCTCAAGAGGGCCATCAGGGCCCGGATTTCCGTGGCGGGCCGCTGCCAGTTTTCTTCGGAGAAGGCGTACAGGGTCAGGTAGGAGATGCCCGCTTCCCGGGCGGTGCGCACCACCACCCGTACGGATTCGGCTCCGGCCAGGTGTCCGCGCACCCGCTTCAAACCCCGCTGTTGGGCCCAACGGCCGTTACCGTCCATGATGATGGCCACGTGCCGGGGCAAACGCTGCGGGTCCAGGGAAGCGAGGGAGACGGGAGAGCCGGGGGACGCCATCAGAAGGACATGATCTCCTTCTCTTTTTCCGCGGCCACGCCGTCCACCTTCTTGATGAATTCGTCGGTGACCTTCTGGACCTCATCGGTGGCCCGGTGGGCGTCGTCCTCGGCCATCTGCTTATCTTTCTTGAGATTCTTGACCTGGTCGTTGGCGTCCCGGCGGATGTTGCGCAAGGCCACCTTGGCCTCTTCGCCCATCTTCTTCACCTGCTTCACCAGTTCCTTGCGGCGTTCGGTGGTGAGGGCCGGAATGGGCAGGCGGATGATCTTGCCGTCGTTGGCCGGAGTGAGGCCCAGATCCGATTTGAGGATGGCCTTCTCGATGTCCGGCAGGAGCACCGGGTCCCAGGGCTGGACCGTGATGAGCCGGCTTTCCGGGGCGGCCAGAGAAGCCACCTGGGCCAGGGGCATGGAGGTGCCGTAGCAATCCACCTTAATGCCGTCCAGCAGGGCCACGGAGGCCCGGCCGGTGCGGATGCGGGCCAGGTCATGGGCCATGTTGGCCAAGACTTTGTCCATCCTGCTTCTGGCGTCCTTGAGGACCGTGTCTTTCATTTTCCACTCTCCACGAGGGTGCCCACGTTTTCGCCCAGGATCACCCTGAGCATGTTTCCCGGCTCCAGCAGCTTGAAGACGATAATGGGGATGTTCTGTTCCATGGACATGGTGACCGCGGTGCTGTCCATCACCCTCAGGCCTTTTTCCAGAACCTCGAAATACGTAAGGCGGGGAAGCATGCGGGCTTCCCGGTCCAGGACCGGGTCCCGGTCGTAGATGCCTTCAACCTTGGTGCCCTTTAAAATGGCCTGGGCCCCGATCTCCGTGGCCCGCAGGGCCGCGGCGGTGTCGGTGGTGAAGTAGGGGCTGCCGGTGCCCGCGGCGAAAATGAGCACCCGCCCCTTTTCCAGGTGGCGCAGGGCCCGCCGGCGGATGTAGGGCTCGGCCACCTCGTGCATGGCGATGGCGGAGAGCACCCGGGTGGGGATGGCCTCATGCTCCAGGGCGTTTTGCAGGGCCAGGGCGTTCATGACGGTGGCCAGCATGCCCATGTAGTCGGCCACGGCCCGGTCCAGGCCCATGGCGGTGGCCGCCAGCCCCCGGAAGATATTGCCGCCGCCCACCACTACGCCCATTTCCACGCCCAGGGCCACCACGGCCTTGATCTCCCGGCCCAGGACCTTCAGGGTGTCGGGGCAAAGGCCGAAAGGCTTTTGGCCGGCCAGGGTTTCGCCGCTCACCTTGAGCAGCACCCGCGGGTATTTGGGCGCGGGGCGCGTCATGGAAACCTCAGGCGCCTACCTGGTAGCGGGTGAAGCGGACCACCTGCAGGTTGGCGCCGCTTTTCTGGGAGGCTTCCTTGAGGAGCTGGGCCACGGTGATATCCGGATTCTTGACGAAGACCTGCTCCGTCAGGACCACGTCCTTAAAGAACTTGTCCAGCCGGCCGGTGACCATCTTTTCGATGATCTTTTCAGGCTTGCCGCTCTCCTTGGCCTGGGCCTCATAGATGGCCTTTTCCGAAGCCACGAGCTTGGGGTCCACTTCATCCCGGCTCACGGCCGCGGGGTTGGCGGCGGCCACCTGCATGGCCAGGTCCTTGGCCAGTTCCTGGTGCTCCGGGGCGCCGGAAGCGCCGGCCAGTTCCAGGAGCACGCCGATCTTGCCGCCGAAGTGAATGTACGCGGCCACCAGACCGCCCCCGGTGTAGCGCACGAAGCGGCGCACCCGGATGTTCTCGCCGATCTGGCCGATGATCTCGTTGAGATATTCAGCCACCGATTTGGCTGGCTCTCCCTGCCAGGGCTGCGCCAACAGCGCCTCCACGTCCGCAGGGCCGGTGGCGGCCACCTGTGCGGCCAGGGCGGCGCCGAAGGCCTGGAAGGCGTCGGTTTTGGCCACGAAGTCCGACTCGCAGTTCACTTCCAACAGCACGCCGGTCTTGCCGCCGTCCTCCAGCCGGGCCCAGACCGCGCCTTCGCTGGTGGCCCGCTCGGCCCTTTTGGTGGCCACGGCGATGCCCTTCTGGCGCAGGTAGGCGATGGCCTGTTCCAGATCGCCGTCCGTCTCCTTCAACGCCTTTTTGCAATCCATAAAGCCGCAGTTGGTTTTATCCCGCAGCGTTTTGACCATTTCAGCTGTGACTTCCAAGGGAATCCTCCTTCGCACTTCAAGACATGAGCCGGGGCGGGCGGGAAACCCGCCGCGACAGATTTTGATCTTAAACTTTGCCTAAAAGATTACTCGCCTTCCGCCGCGGGGGCCGGCTCCGCCCCTGCCTCCCCCTGGGCAGCCAGTTGATGGGCCTCGGCCTCCTGGGCCGCCAGCATCTCCTTGTCCATCACGGCCTGGAGCCGCTCTTCCCGGAGTTGCTTACCTTCTGCGCAGGCCGAGGCGATGCGGGAGGTAAGCAGGCGGATGGCCCGGATGGCGTCGTCGTTGCCGGGTATGGGATAGTCGATCTCCGTGGGGTCGCAGTTGCTGTCCACAATGGCCACGATGGGGATGTGCATCTTGCGGGCTTCCTGCACGGCGATGGACTCCTTCCGGGGGTCCACCACGAAGATCAGGTCGGGCAGCCCGCCCATATTCTTGATGCCGCCCAGGGCCCGTTCCAGCTTGGCGGCCTTTTTTTCCATGACCAGGATTTCTTTTTTCGGGAAGCGCTTGATGGAGCCGTCTTCCTTCATTGCCTCGAAATTTTTGAGGCGGTCGATGGAGCGGCTGATGGTGACGTAGTTGGTGAGCATGCCGCCCAGCCAGCGGTGGTTGACATAGAACATGCCACAGCGTTTGGCCTCTTCGGCGATGGCGTCCATGGCCTGCTTCTTGGTGCCCACGAAGAGCAGGTTGCCCCCGTCGGCCACCTTGTCCACCACGAATTGGTACGCGGTCTTAAAGAACTGGACGGTCTTCTGCAGATCGATGATGTGGATGCCGTTTCTGGCCCCGAAGATGTACGGCTGCATTTTGGGGTTCCAGCGGCGGGTCTGGTGGCCGAAGTGCACGCCGGCCTCCAAAAGTTCCTTCATGGTGACGTACGACATACTTCCTCCCGGTTTTCCCGCCGCTCCGCCTTTCTTACCGTCCGTTTCCGGCCGGCACCAGCAGGTTGAGGCGGAGCGTGTGAAATAATAAATTTTCAAACCTTTTATATATACCAGGAAAAAAGGTCAATTGGCAAGAAACCGGCGGAAAAATTTCCCAGGAGGAAAACCTCGCCCCGGTAAGGGAGTCCAGGGCCGGTCGGCAGCCAGCCTTCCGTATCCGTTCCGGAGATATTCCATAAATCTCGGGGGTTCTGCTCCCCCTCCCCTGGTGGGAGGGGGTTGGGGGAGGGGGATGCGTGGCTGCAGCTCCCTGAAATTTCACCCCCACCCCGGCCCTCCCCCATCAGGGGGGGAATAACTACTCCGGGTCCCTTCTCAACTTATGCTGGGAGGCAATACGAAAGGCCCTGCGCCTGACAGCGGCCTCAAGGGGGTTCCACCGCCCGGGGGGCCAGAGGCGCCCCTGACCGCTGGGGGTCCTGGAAGTCCAGGTGGCGCAGGTGGGGATAGCGCCACAGGACGATCCCTGCCGCGGCCGCAGACAACAGGCTTCCGCCGGTGATGGTGAAGCTGGGACCCAGGTAGTGGGCCACGAGGCCGTACAGCAGGCTGCCCGCAGGCACGGAGCCCATGACGATGAGCCCGAAGAGGCTCATGATGCGGCCCCGCATGTGGTCGGGGACATTGAGCTGCAACAGGCTGTTGCCCGTGGAGAGCTGGGTGACCATGCCGAAGCCCACCAGGCCGATGGCCGGCAGGGCCAGGTAATAGTGACGCACCAGGGACAAGGCCAGCAAACCCACCAGGAAAATGCCCAGCCCCCCCAGAAACGAGGGCATGGGGGGGCGGCTGCGGAGTCGCCGGGCCAGGGTGAGACCCCCCAGGAAGGCGCCCAGGCCGCTCACCGCCATGAGCAGGCCGAACTCCTGGGAGCCGCCGCCGAAGACGTCCTTGACCAGCTTGGGCAGCAGCACGTAGTAGGAATGGCCCAGGATGGACACGGTGGTGAGGAGGATGAAAATGGCCTTCAGATCCCGGTGGTCCCGGAGATAATCGCCCATTTCCCGCAAAGCCCGGCCGAAGGGCAGATAGGGGGCGGGAACCAGGGGGGGCAGCTTCATCCAGGCCAGGGCCAGGAGCACCGCCAGGAAACTGGCGGCATTGAGATAAAAGCAGTTGGCCATGCCCACCTGGGCGATGAGCACGCCGGCCAGGGCGGGGCCGATGACCCGGGTGCCGTTGAACAGGGTGGAGTTCAGGGCGATGGCGTTGGCCAGGTCGGGTTTGCCCACCAGCTCCACGATGAAGGCCTGGCGCACCGGGATGTCAAAGGCCATGGCGGTGCCGCTCAGGAAGACCAGGACCAACAGAAGCCAGCGGGTGACCAGTTCGCCGGAAACCAGAAGCCCCAGGATGAAGGCCAGGAGCATCATGCTGGACTGGGTAAGAAACAGCAAACGGCGCTTGTGGGCCCGGTCAGCCACCACTCCCCCCATGAAGGAAAAGATGAGGACGGGCAGGGTCTGCAAGGCCCCCACCAGGCCCAGAAAGAAGGAGGAATCGGTGAGGATCAGGACCAGCCAGTTCAGGGCCACGGACTGCATCCAACTGCCCATGAGGGAAATGGCCTGGCCGGTGTAAAACAGGCGGAAATTGCGGTGGCGCAGGGCGGCGAAGGTGTCAAACCAGGAGTAATCCATACCGGATAAATTGTATAAAAAAAGGGACCCCGGGCGCAATGCGGCCCCGCCAGGCCTGAGAGGCCGCCACCCCAAATTCCCCTTGACAAGGCGGCGCCACGGAACCTAAAGTTTATCATCTCCACCGACGAGAAGGTTTCATGTTTGTCGCCCGCAATTTTCTGGAAGCTGTGGCCACTCTCCTGGGCTGGGCCCTGGACATTTACATGTGGCTCATCGTCGCCCGGGCCGTGATCTCCTGGGTCAACCCCGATCCCTATAACCCCATCGTGCGCTTCCTCTATAACGTCACCGAGCCGCTTCTGCGGCACATCCGGCGGCGGTTGCCCGTGGTGGCGGGGGGCCTGGACCTCTCACCCCTGGTGGTGCTGGCCGCCATCCTCTTCCTGCGCGTCTTCCTCATCCGCACCTTGATGGATTTTGCCCAGCTCCTCTCGTGAACCCGGGTCAGAGGCGCCGGCCATGCCATTTCTGTTGCCCACCTGTCAGGGATACGTGCTGCGCCTGCACGTAGTCCCCGGCGCGGCGTCCACCCAGGTGGCAGGACTGCACGGCGACCGCCTGAAGGTTAAGGTGGCCGCGGTGCCGGAGAAGGGCGCGGCCAACCAGGAACTGCTTGCCTTTCTGGCCCGGCGCCTGGGCCTGCCCAAGAACGCCGTAAAGCTGACCGGCGGGGCGCAAAGCCGGGAAAAGGTGGTGACCATTCATGATTTCTCCCCGGACCTTAAGGGACGCTTGCTGGCCCTGCTGCCTCCCGGCCAGGGAGAATAAGGCCAGCAGGCGCCAAAAGAACCGGCCTCGGGCGGGGAAACCCTTGCCAATTCTGCGTCAGAATCCTGCGGACGCCTTGACAAGGCCCTGGTCGGTGATAATCTTATGGCCATCAAGGGGGGAGCTTGATAATCAAAGGGGAGGAGCACGCTTGCGGGGATGAGGGATTATTACGAAATTTTGGGGGTGCCGCAGAACGCCGCCCCGGAAGACATCAAAGGAGCCTATCGCCGCCTTGCGCTCCAATTTCACCCGGACCGCAATCCGGGCGACAAGTCCGCAGAAGAACAGTTTAAAAGCATTTCCGAAGCCTACCAGGTCCTGTCCGATCCCGAAAAAAGACAATTATACGACCTTTACGGCCACGCCGGTCTGAATGGCATGGACCTGGGGTTTGGTGGCTTTGACGACATCTTCAGCAGCTTCGGGGAGATGTTCGGCGATTTCTTCGGGTTCGGCCGGGGCAGAGGCCGCTCCATCCGTCCCCAGGCCGGGGCTGATCTCCGCCACCAGGTGAATTTGACCCTGGAGGACGTGATGCAAGGCATGGACGCGGAACTGGAGATACCCCGTCGAGCCGTTTGCCAGTCCTGCCAGGGCAACGGCATGAAGCCGGGCACCCAGCAACAGTCCTGCAACCGCTGCGGCGGCCGGGGCCAGGTGGCCCAGAACCGGGGGTTGCTTAAGGTCTTCACCACCTGTCCGGCCTGCCGGGGTGAGGGTACCTTTATTCCATTTCCGTGCGCAGCCTGCCACGGCAAAGGCGCCGTTATGGAGCGCAAGAAGATGACGGTGCGCATCCCCCCGGGTGTGGACCAGGGCACCCGGCTGCGCCTGCGGGGCGAAGGCGAACCGGGCCGTTTTGGCGGTCCGCCGGGTGACCTTTTCCTGGAGGTCCACCTCACCCCGCACCCGCTTTTCACCCGCAAAGGCCGGGATTTGCATTACCGGACGCATCTCTCTTTCGTCCTGGCGGCCCTGGGTACGCAAATCACCGTGCCCACCTTGAACGGCCAGGCCCCCCTGGAGATTCCCCCGGGCACCCAATCGGGCGAGACCTTCCGTCTGGCGGCCCAGGGCGTACCCGACCTGAGAAATGCCCGGCGGGGAGACCTGGTGGTGGAAGTGCAGTTGCAGACTCCGGCTATCCTCAATTCCCAGCAGGAAAAACTGCTGCGGGAATTTTTGCGTCTGGAGTCCCAGATGCCCGAACACAGCGACATGGACGAGCCGGCTCAACCGTCCCCCTGATTTTTCACCTCTTCCTGCCCCTTTGCCATTCCTGCCAAAATATACTAATCTGCACCATTGAAAATACCTTGTCATCGCCAGGTTCGGGACCAGCATGCCTACCCTCCCCGTCCACATCGGCCCCTTCATCCGGGAGCCCTATCCGGCCAACCTGGTGCTGGACCTCCATTCCCATTGCAATGCCGCCTGCCAGGTCTGCCCGCACCCCCGGCTGGCGCCCCTTTTGCCCCGGGGGCGCATGCCCGATGAACTCTTCCGGCGCATCATCGACGAGTTCGCCGCCATCGTGCAAACGCACCCGGTGCGGGGCCATGTGGTGCTCTCCAACTTCAGCGAACCCTTTCTTGACCCCCGGATATTTGAAAAAATCAGCCATATTCTCTCCCACGGCCTCAAACTGACCCTGCAAACCAATGCCTCTGTGCTCTTTCCCCGGCGGGTGGACCGCTTGCTGGCCACGGGGTTTGCGGGCCCCATCTTCGTGAGCTGCCACGGCGTCACTCCGGCCGTCTACCGCCGGGTCATGGGGCTGGACGCGGCCCGCACCCTGGCCAACCTGGACTACTTGATCAGCCGCTATCCCCGGGAACGGGTGCAGATTCGCGCCATTCCCTACTGCTGGCCCTGGGGGGAAGTGCTCCGGGTGAAGCGCTATTGGCAGGAGCGGGGCGTGCCTCTCAAGATCTTTGTGCCCAACTCCCGCACGGGACTGGTGGCCGGCTGCCTGTCCTGGCGCCTCAAATACCCGGGAGAAAAGCTCAAGGGCTGCAAGAAGACCCTGCCCCTGCGGGACCTGGTGGTGGCCTTCGACGGTGAAGTGCTCTTGTGTTGCGAGGATATGGGCCGGGGGGCCACCTTGGGCAATCTTAAGAACCAGAGCATCCTGGAGGTCTGGAATTCCCCCCGCGCGGTGCAGGTGGTCCGCCAGGTCTTCGCCCTGGAATCCAGCCCCCCGGATTTCCCCTGCAAGCACTGCGAATTCGGGGTCTCCACCCTTCCTCGCCGGATTGTGCGGACCGTGGACCACGAACTGACCCGTCTCAGGACCTGCCTGGTGTAGGGAAAACGGCGCGAAAACGCCGGTGCGGCGCAGATGGATTGACGGCGGCGGAGTTTTTCTTTAAAGATGTTAGTACACACATACCTGACATTGACTTTGCAAATGGCCAAGGGGAATCGTGAAAATCCGCTTTCTGTCCTCACCTGAGTTACGCAAGGATCAGCCCATGCGCCGCTTCCCCTTTTTCATGTCCCGCTTCGCCCTGCCCCTCATCCTGGCCATCAGTTTGCTGCTTTTGGGGACCAGCATTTATCTGGGACTCAAATCCGCCAACCAGATGCGCCAGATCGTCCGGGAGGACTTCAACCAGCAGCAACTGGCCCTGGCCCGCCAGGCCGCCAGCCTGCTGCGCCAGGATGTGGAATTTCTGCATCGGGAGCTGACCACCCTCAACCTCTCCCCTTCTATTCAGTATCTGGAGAAGCTCACCTGGGCCAACCGCATGCGGGCCACCCTGGCCTCCGTCCGGGAAGAAGGGGTGGTGGAAATCCGGCGTATCGACCGCACCGGCACACTGGCCTTCCTGGTGGAAGGCCGGGGCATCGACCATGTGGTCAGCGGGAACTTTAAAGACCTGCCGGCTTTCCAGTGGGCCTTGAAACCGGAAAACAAGGGCCGGTTCTATGTGGGAGAGGTATCCACCCAGGTGCCCAACTATGTGGGCCGCCTCATCTTCTGCATGGCCGTGCCCACCTACGAAGAGTCGGTGGATGAAAGCCACCCCCGGCCCACCGGGGATCAGTCCGGGGTCCTGCTCTTTTACATCGACGCCCACATCTTGGCCAGCAAGTTCACGCGTCAGATCAGAAGCGGCAAGACCGGCTATGCCTGGATCATGGATAACCGGGGCACCTTCCTGAGCCATCCCGAGCGCGACTTTGTGGGCAAAAACGCCTTCACCGTGCGCAAAGAGCGCATGCCGGCCATCTCCTTTGATGAAATCAACCAGATTCAGCGGGAAAAGATGCTGGCCGGCCAGGAAGGCTGGGGCACTTACATATCCGGCTGGCACGGCGGTCTGGCCGGGGAGATTCATAAGCTCATCGCCTATGTGCCGGTGCGCCTGGGGGAGTCCGCCCAGGTGACGGACAACCAGGTCCCCACCTGGTCCGTGGCGGTGGTGGCCCCGGTGGAAGAGGTGGAAGGGGTGGTGCACACCCTCTACACCCGGCAATTCCTGATCCAGGTGATCATCGGCTTCGTCGTCCTGGGCGCCACCATCGTGCTCCTCAACTTCCGGTATGAGCGCCAGTTCTCCGCCTCCCTGGAAGAGGAGGTGGACCGCCAGCGGCAGCTGCTGCAAAAAACCGAAGCCCGTTACCAGGCCCTGGTGGAGAACGCCGCGGACCTCATTTACAGCATCGACCAGCACGGCCGCATCATGTTCATGAACCAGTCCGGGGCCACCCTGTTCTCCCGGGCCCTGTCCGGGCAAATCGACCGGGAGGGCCGGCCCCAGGACTTCCTGGGGCTGACCCTGTATGACATTTTTGATAAAAAATCTGCCGACTTCCACATGGAGTGGCTGGAAGAGGTGCAGCAAACCGGGAAGGTGCGCAGCAAGCGCCACCAGGTGACGGTGGGGGACAAGGAATACTGGTTTTCCACCAGCATCGTCGGCCTCAAGGACGAAGAGGGGCAGATCTACGCTTTCGAGATCATTTCCCGGAATTTCACCGGCCGCAAAGCCGTGGAAGACCGGCTCATCAACATGGAGAAACTGGCCTCCATCGGCACCCTGGCCGCGGGGGTGGCCCATGAGATCAACAACCCCATCGCCATCATTTTAGGGTTTACGGAGCACCTCCTGGGCCAGACGGAGGAATGGCCGGAAATCCACGATACCTTGCAGGTCATTGAAGAGGAAGGGCTCAAGTGCAAGAAAATCGTGGAGAACCTCCTTACCTTCGCCCGGACGCCGGAACGCACGGAAACCAGCGCTGACATCAACAAGGTGCTGACCAAGATGCTGGACGTCATCAAAAACACCTTGCTGACCCGCAAAATCCGCCTGGAAAGCTCCTTCAGCCCGGATATCTCCCAGGTCAAGGCGGACCCCCGGGAATTGGAGCAGGTCTTCCTTAACCTGATCACCAACGCCCGGGATGCCATGAAAGGCGGAGGCACCCTGCAAATCAAGACGTACAAGTCCTCGGACGGCAAACGGGTGGCCATCGAATTCACCGATACCGGCAACGGCATCCCCCGGGATGCCCAGAGCAAGATTTTTGATCCGTTTTTCACCACCAAGCAAACGGGAGAGGGTTCAGGATTGGGCCTCTCCATGAGCTACGGCATTGTCAAGAAATTCGGCGGGAACATCATCTTCACCACCTTCCCCGCCGAAGAATACCCCGAAAAACACGGCACCACCTTTACGGTCTACCTCCCCCTGGTGGCGGAGGACGAGGCCAGGGCGGCGGAGAACGCCTGAAGGATGAGGCCGAAGGAAAATCCTACGTGATCAAGCGCTTCGATCTCTGGAGGTTTTCATGCCGGAACGGTTACTAGTCGTGGACGACGAGCCCAACATGCTCAGGCTTTTGAAAACCATCCTCATGGACAAGACCGGCTATGAGGTGGACACCACCAACAATCCCCTGGAGGTGAGCAAACTCCTGGAGGAAAAAAGCTACGACCTGGTCATCTCCGATCTCAAGATGCCCCTGGTGGACGGTATCGACCTCATCGGCATCGTCAAGAAATTCAATCCCTCCCTGCCCATTGTCATCATCACCGCCTACGGCACCCTGGAAACCGCGGAGGAGGCCGTCCAGAAGGGAGCGTACGATTTCATCACTAAGCCTTTCCGCAAGGAGAGCATTCTCATCACGGTGAAGCGGGCCCTGGAATGGAAGCGCATGCAAAGCGAACTGGCGGCTTTGAAGTCCACTGAACCCTGAATACCCGGAGGCTCCAGGTGCAGCCGGAATTCCTTCCCTTATCTTTTTTCTGCGTAAAAGAAGACAGTTACCCCTTAAGCAGCGAATTTTTGGTGATCAATGCAAATGCGAAGGGTTGACTTTTTGAAATAGATTGTGAATAAATTATGACGTTTTTCTTTTTTTTCAGATTTCTCGGAGGGATTAAGGGGGAACTGAATGGAAATTTATCTTCCCATTGCCGGCATGAGCATCAACTTCTTCCTGGTGGTGGGCATCGGCGGTTTGGTGGGCTTTCTCTCGGGGCTCTTTGGAGTGGGGGGAGGCTTTCTGCTCACCCCCCTCATGATGATGATCGGCATCCCGCCGGCCGTGGCCGCGGCTTCTGACTCCAACCAGATCGTCGCCGCCGCCAGTTCCGGCGCCTTTGCCCACTGGCGCCTGGGAAACGTCGATTTCAAAATGGGGCTGGTCATTTTGGCCGGGGGCGTCGCCGGCGGCACCGTCGGCGTCCAGTTGGTGGCGGTGCTGCGGGCCATGGGCAATTTCGAGTTCGTCATGAAGGTGGTCTACGTCCTCATGCTGGGCTTGGTGGGCGGGGCCATGTTCGTGGAAAGCCTGCGCACCATCCGGCGCAGTAAGAGTCAGACCGAGGTCTGCGTGGTGGAGACCTCCGAGCCCAAGATGGCCAAGCTGTTCGCCAAGATGCCGCTCAAAATGCATTTCCACCGTTCCGGCCTGACCACCTCGGCCATCTTCCCTTTCACCATCGGCGCCATCGTGGGCGTCATGGCGGCTCTGCTGGGCGTGGGCGGGGGTTTCATCATGGTGCCGGCCATGATCTACATCATCGGCATGCCCACCATCGCGGCCATCGGCACCGACCTCTTTCAGATTGTTCTCACCTCGGCCAACGTCACCTTGCAGCAGGCCTTCGTCAATAAGACCGTGGACTTGCTGTTGGCCCTGATTCTCCTGGCCGGCTCCACCATCGGCGCCCAATTCGGGGCCATTCTCGGCAAGCGGCTGAAAGGCGAGCAGATCCGCATTCTTCTGGCCATCATCGTCCTGGTCCTCACCGTCAAGATTTTCCTGGATTTGGTGATCACCCCGGACGACCTGGTGAGCCTGGCGCCGGCCAAGGGAGGGGGGCATTAAGATGCAGCGGCTTGCTCTGATTTTCGCAGCGCTGGTGCTGGTCGTCCTGGGTTTCGGGCCGGCCGGGGCCACTCCCCCGGAGGGCCAGAAACCGGTGATTACTTCAGCCTCCAAGAGCCTGATCGAGATCGGGCTCTCCTACCGGGGGGATCAGATCCACTTTTTCGGAATCAATCCGGTACCCGGCGCCGACCTCATCATTAAGCTCACCGCGACAAAAGATGAGGAAATCAAGCTCTCCGTCAAGGGGCGGGTAGGCCCGTTCTGGATGACGGTGAAACAGTACAATGTCACCGGCGCACCCTTCATGTACAAAATTCATGCCACCAAGGCCATCAAAGATATCGTCTCGCCGGCCGTCGCCAAGGAACTGGGGCTGGGTTATGAGGCGATCCGGCAAAACCTCAGAATGGAACTGGTAAGGGGGACTGCGGCGCCGGAAGACGGCGATAAGGTCTTCAATGGTTTCATCAGGATCAAGGAGAGGTCCAATCTCTTTAACATCGTCGAAGACCCCCGCCGCTTAGAGGTGGCCCAGGGGACCCTTTTTAAACATTATTTCCGGTTTCCACCCGCAGCCACTGAGGGCAAATATCAAGTGGAGACCTTCGCCTTCGTCAAAGGCGAACTGGTGGGCTACGGCAAGGATGTCATCGAAATCAAGAAGGTGGGCCTGGAACACTGGCTGACGGAAACCTCTCAAAACAACCCCATTTTTTTCGGCATCTTCGCTGTGGTCGTGGCCATGGGCGCGGGGCTGGGCGTGGGCATGATCTTCCGGAAAGGAGGGCACCATTAATGACCGGGAACCAGGAAAAACCCTTGGTGGTGGCGGTGGACGGTTCGAAACCCTCCTGGGATGCGTTGGAAACCGCCCTGACCCTGGCCAAGCTGATCAACCGGCCCGTGATCGCCGTACATGTGGTCCAGATGGTCAAAGCAGGCTATTTCGGCTTCATTGACCGGCACCTCAAGGAGGAGCAGGAGGTGTACGGCAAAAACGTCCTGAAGGAGGCGCTGGACAGGGGCAGGAAGGCTGAAGTGGCCGTGACCCCCGAACTGATCCAGAGCCCCAAGAGCCCGGCGGAGGCCATCCTGGATTTTCTGGAGCAGGCCGGAGCCGTCAAGTTCCTGGTTATGGGTTCCCACGGCCACGGCTTTATGGCCCGACACCTGCTGGGATCGGTCACCGAACGGGTGGTCCGGGAAGTGGCCAATCGGGGTCTGCCGGTGCCCGTGTTGGTGGTGCCGCCGGTGGCCACGGAAGACTGATGAAACGATTCGAGGGAGGCGCCAGGGGAATAAATCTCCTGGCGCCCCCCTCAGTTCCTTTCCCCAACTCATGAATTTTTCTGGCAGGGGGCGGGTGACAACCCGCCTCTCCTGTCTCCGCCCCGCTCACCCGGGCTTTTCTCGGGCCCTCAGGGCTGGCCCAGGTAATCCCGGTACTTACGCCGAATGATCTCCCGCAGGCGCATCAAATCTTCCCCCCAGAAGCACGACACCAGGAATTTCCGCCAGCGCGTGGGGTTTTTCCGCCGGATTTCCCGGAATCGGGCCAGGAATTCCCGGCCCAGGCCCCGCTGCCAGCTCCACCGCCAGATGAGAATGAGAAAAGAATAGAGATCGAAACACGACCCCCGAAGCCGCTCAGTCAACCGGAGCCGGGGCCGTCGCACCGTCACCGGCAGTTTCTCTTCCGCCTGCCCCAGGGCGGCCCGGGTGGGGCGCATCTGTAAATAATAGCGGGTGGTGCGCTCCAGGAAGTTTTTGGGTTCATAGAGCCGGTCCCACAGCTCCAGGTATTCCTGTAAGACCTGGCCGCCGGGACGGGAGGCCACAAAGGTGGGCCAGGGCAGCAGGGAGTCCAGATTGCCCCGGGGACTGAGCAGCCTGCCTTCCCGGCTGAGGCGGTGCCAGAAGGGCGAATTGGGCAGGGCCACCAGGAGGTTGATCATGACCTGGGGCAAGGAGGCCGCCTCCACCAATTCGGCCAACCTCGCTCCCGCCCCGGGTTCTTCGCCGTCCATCCCCAGAATCACGCTCCCCATGACTGTCAATCCGTTGGCGGTGATGGTGTTCAGCGACTGCACCAGCGGCTCCCGCAGGTTCTGGCGTTTGCCGGCCCGGCTCAGGGCAGCAGCATCAGCGGACTCAATGCCGATGAACACAGTGGCGAAATTGGCCCGGGTCATCAGGTCGATGAGTTCGGGTTCCCGGCCCAGATCCAAGGAAGTCTGGGTCCAGAAGGAAAAGGGCTCCCCCCGGCTCTGATTCCAGGAAATGAGCTCCTTCAGGAGTTTTTTGGCATAGGCCCGGTTGCCGATGAAGTTGTCGTCGGTGAAAAAGACCCGGTCCTGCCAGCCTAATTGGAAGAGGGAATCCAGTTCGGCCAGCACCTGGGCCACTGTCTTGACCCGCACCCGGCGCCCGAAAAGGCTGGTGACGTCGCAAAACTCGCAATCATGGGGGCAGCCGCGGCACGTCTGCACGCCCAAGCAGTTATAGTCGTGGAAGTTCACCAGGTCATAGCGCGGCGCCGGGGAAGAGGACAGCTCCGGTTTGCCCGGAGCCTCGATGACTCTTCCGGGCCGACCCTCGGCCAAGGCTTCAAGCAACAGGGGAATGGCGGTCTCCCCTTCCCCCCGCACCACGAAGTCGGCTCCGGCCCCCAGGACCTCATCGGGCAAAACGGTGGCATAGGTGCCGCCCACCACCAGTGTCTTCCCCCGCTGCTTGATTTCTTGCGTGAGGGCCAGCACCCCGTCGCGATGGTTAATCATGCCGGACAGGAACACCAGGTCAGCCCACTGCCAATCGGCTTCTCCGGGCGGCCGGGCATCTGAGTCAATAAAGCGCAATTCCCACTCCGGGGGCAGCAGGCTGGCCACGGTGAGCAGGCCCATGGGAGGCATAATGGCCTTGCAGCCCTGGGCGTGGCAGATTTCCGGCAACTGCCAGTAGGACTGGGAACTGGGGGGTTGGAGCAGGAGAACTCGTTGGGGGGGCATAAAAAGGCCTCTTGTTAGCGGAACCTGCCATGAAACCATATCATACTCCGGTTCTTCTGGAAACGGCCCTCCCTGACTTGGAGAAAGGCTTGGCGCGCTCAGCCCTGCCGCTGCAATGAATTTGGGTAAATTTTGGTTTAAACAAAAATTATGATAAAAATAAAACGCAACGTCCTATCGGCTTCAGGCTTATTTCACCCGGGACCAATCTCCGGGAAGTCCGCAGGCAGGAGGACCTCATGGATCAAAACTTCTGGAAGCGTCATTATGGACGGCGGCGGTTCCTCAAGGAGTCTACGGCCGGGGTGCTCTTCTCGGCGCCGCTGCCCACCGCCGTTCCCTCCGTCGTGCAGTTGCTGCTGGGGGATGATGAGTCCTGGAGGAACCTGCTCTTCTGGGTGAAAAATATTCCCGACCAGCCCTTCACCAACTCCTCCCGCCCCAACGACCACGCCGGCGTCACCGCGCTCCTGGAACTCATGGGGGCAAACGGCCTCAAATTCCACCGCAGTGCGGCCAACACCCTGATGTCCAGCCCCCAGGGCCTCATCGCCGCGGACGACGTGGTGCTGATCAAGGTCAACGCCCAGTGGAAGCACCGGGGCTGTACGAACAGCGACGTGGTGCGGGGGCTGGTCCAGAAGATCCTGGACCATCCCGACGGCTTCCGGGGTGAAGTGGTGATTTTCGAGAACGGCCAGGGGAGGGGCAGCCTGAACTGCGACACCAGCGCCTCCTACTCCGGCGACACCAGCGTGCGCGCCAACGCCAACGACGAAAACCAAAGTTTCCTGTATCTGGTGAACACCATTTTCCGGGACAGCCGGGTCAGCGCCCTCCTCCTGGACGATTTCCGGGGGACCTTTATTGGGCCCCATGACCACGCCACCACCGGTTACCGCACCTTTGAAAATGTTTCCTACCCCTGTTTCACCACCCCGGGGGGACGCCGGGTGGAGTTGCGGGAAGGCGTCTGGACGGGCAGCGGCTACAGCCAGAACCTGAAGCTCATCAACGTCCCCGTGCTCAAACACCACGACACCGGCGGCTCGGAAATCACCATCGCCCTCAAACACGTGTACGGCATCGTCTCCATGTCGGACGGTCAGGTCACCTTCCGGCATTACGGCGGCCTGGGGGAGACGTGCGGCAAAATGATGGTGTCGGTGAGGCCGCCGGTCCTGAACCTGGTTGATGCCATCTGGACCTCCCACCAGAGCATCACCGGCTATCCCGAGTCCGCCACCGTGAGGACGAACCAGCTTTTGGCCAGTCAGGACCCGGTGGCCGCGGATTACTGGGCCGCAAAATATATCCTTTACCCCATTGACCAAAATTCCCGTCACCACCCGGCCTTTCCCGGCATCGACGCCTGGCTCGCCGCGGCCCGGAACCTCATCAACGCCCGGGGCGGCCTCTCCCGTCCGGAAAGCGGCATCCTGGTAAGTAAAGTCACCAATAATGAAGCAGAAATGCTTGTTCACCAGCGGAGCTTAGGGCCGCTGGCTTAATCACCTGCCGCCAACCCCGGGGCGCATCTCCTGCTAGAAGGGGAAGGAGACGACAGGGGACGAGACGGTGGGACCCTTTCCCTATGTCTGGGCCGGTTAAAACCCTGGCAGGATCATTTTTTTCAGGATGGCTATTGATAGACCGAGGCGAGGTGCTATGATAATATGAAATAAAGACAGTTAACCGGCAGCAGCGCCCCCAGGAAACAGTAGCAATCGGGTCCTTCGGCCAGAAGCGAGGAGGTTCCCATGATTCGGCGTTTCTGGAATCGGCGATTGGGCAGGCGGAGCTTTTTGAAGGAATCCGCGGCCGCGAGCCTTCTCCTGTCCTTCCCCTGGCGTCAAACAGCGGCCGCCCCGCCGCCCAGCCACCTCTATTGGGTCAAAAACATCCCCAAGAACCCCTTCACCAGCCCTTCCCGCCCCAACGAGCACGCCGGCGTCAATGGTCTCCTGACACTCATGGGGGAACATGGGCTCAAGTTTTACCGGTCCGACCGCGTCGGCGCGCTGTCCGGCCCGAGCGGTCTCATTGCCGCCAAAGACGTGGTGCTCATCAAAGTCAACGCCCAGTGGAAGTACCGGGGCTGCACCAACAGCGACGTGATCCGCGGGCTTATACAAAGGATTCTGCGGCACCCCGACGGCTTCACGGGCGAAGTGGTGCTTTTCGGCAACGGCCAGGGGTGGGGCAGTCTGGATTGCGACAGCAACCCCAGCAACTATTACGGCGATACCACACAGCACGCAAACGCCAACGATGAAAGTCACAGCTTCCTGAACCTGGTGGATAGGGTTTTCCGGGACAGCCGGGTGAGCGCCTTCCTGATGGATCCTTTCATAGCAAACATTATCGCCTGGAATGATCACACCACCAACGGCTTCCGCACCTGGGAAGACGTCTCCTACCCCTGCTTCACCACCGCCGGGGGGCGCCGGGTGGAATTGCGCCAGGGCATCTGGACGGGAACAACCCACAGCCAGAACCTGAAGCTCATCAACGTGCCCGTACTCAAAGATCATCCGGACATGTTTCTCACCTGCTCTCTGAAGCACACCTATGGCATCCTTTCCATGAATGATGGGGTGTCTTGGATGACGCGGCATTCTTTAGATCCGGGACAATTCTGGGGCAAGATGATGGTTTCCATAAAAACTCCGGTGCTCAATATCGTGGACGCCATCTGGGTTTCCCACGGGTCCTTGATGGGCTATCCGCCCAAACAAACCACCCGGGTCAACCAGCTCCTGGCCAGTCAGGACCCGGTGGCGCTGGACTATTGGGCCGCCAAGTACATCCTCCACCCCATCGACAACAATGCTCAACACCATCCAGACTTTCCCTTGGTCAATACCTGGCTCACCTCCGCCCGGGACCTTATCAACGACCGGGGCGGGCTTTATGATCCGGATAATGCCATCTATGTCAGAGACGTTACCAAGAACGAAGCGTCGATGCTGGTGCGCACCCTGAATCTGGCGTACCGATCGGTCCCGCCCATCATCGAGCTCCTGTTGCAGGATTGAACAAGACGGGGGAGGAAGGGAGAGTAAGGACCTTTCAGGTCAGTAAGCAGCCGCAGTGAAAAATTTAACCCTTTGGGGGCTGGGGCCGATAAGGTTAACGAGTCCCAAGACCCCTCCACCTCAGGCCCGGATGACCCGGCAGGGAAGTCCGGGCCGTTTTTATTTTTCCCGCCACAGCAGCAGCAGACCCAGCATCAGGCAGAAGTACGCGGCCATGGTGCCGTACTGCTGCCACAGGATGAACAGCCGGGTGGGCGCCTGTTTCTGGCGGCGCTGCTGCTGGCGGGTGAGGGTGGTGGCCAGCAGGAGCGCCAGACCTGCCAGGGCCAGTAACAGTCCGAGATTGCGCAAGACGCCTCCTTTCCGTCCAGACCTGGCTGCTTCCCGGGCGGGGTCTGGAAAAAAACGGGGGGAGGGGTAATATGCCCCTTCCCCCTCAACTTTTGAGGCTGGGTCAGACAAGGTGAAAAACTGGCGGAGAGAGAGGGATTCGAACCCTCGGTGGAAGTTTCCCCCCACACTCGCTTAGCAGGCGAGCACCTTAGGCCAACTCGGTCATCTCTCCGGGTAGAGCCACATAAAAATGTGCAGACGGAAATAAAGGGGGTCCGCTTGGCCAACCCCCTCGATTTCCTAAGAATAAATGGCGGAGGGAGTAGGATTCGAACCCACGGACCTTGTCGGTCTGCGGTTTTCAAGACCGCCGCCTTAAACCACTCGGCCATCCCTCCCTCATTGGTTTTTTTAGCATCAGCCCCCCGGTTTGTCAACCGCGGCCCCTTGGGGAATCGGCGGTTTCAGAAAATCTTCCTGGAACAGAAGCAGCGAAAGACGGTCTTGGAGGCGCCAGTCAAACCCTGAGTCCAGGTTGCCAGCCGAAGATTTAATTGCAACTCAGTTGTTTTTCTATTATTATAATTCCCATGAGTGACTCCTGTGATTTCCCTCAGCTGCTGGCCCGGCATCGGGTGCGCCCCACCCCTTTGCGCCTGGAGGTGCTGGCCGTCCTGGGGTCGCAAGTCTCCGCCGTCCGGGCCAGGGATATATTGGCCGCAGTGCGGCTGCGCCGGCGGGTGAACAAGGTGACCATCTACCGCATCCTGGAGGACTTCACCCGGCTGGGTCTGATCCGCCGGGTGCCCCTGGAGGGCAAGGCTGCTCACTACGAACTGGCCTGTGAACACCACCCGCCCCATCCTCATTTTCAGTGCCATGCCTGCGGAGCGGTCCTGTGCCTGGAACCGGTGCCCCTCGAGCCGGTGTGGAACCAGATCAGGGGGCCCCTGGGCAACCGGGCCGACCGTCTGGAGATCCGGGTGGAAGGAGTCTGTCAGAAATGCCGAGACCTGGAGAAGACGCCATGAAATGTATCCATGTTGCTTTTCCAGGGCAATGCACTGCTGCCCCCAGGCCGCGTCTTCGAATAGTGGCGGCCTGGGGCTTGCAGCTGCTTCTGCTCCTGCTCCTGGGATTCACCCCCGGCGCGGCCCAGGCTTTAACCCCCGTCCCCAAGGTCACCGTGGCCGCCAGCATCGTCCCCCTGGGCGACTTTTGCCGGCAGCTGGGGGGCTCCCGGGTGGACGTCCAGGTGGTCATCCCCCCGGGAGCCAGCCCCCACGTCTTTGAACCCCAGCCCTCGGTGGTGGCCAAGGCCATGGCCGCGCGGGTTTTCGTCTACGTGGGGGCGGGCCTCGATCCCTGGGCCGAACGCCTGCTGCACTCCGGCGGCCTCAAGGCCCAACGCCCGGCGGTAGTGGCAGCCACGGCGGGCGTCCCCCTGCTTCGGGATGTGCACGGCCACAAAGAAGCCGCCGGCCATGACCACGAGCCCCGCCAGACAGACATAGCCACAACAAAGCATAGCGCCCACGCCGGCGGCAACCCCCACATCTGGCTGGACCCGGTGCTGGCCCAGGACATCTGCCGGCGCATTGCCCAGGCCCTCATCCAGGCCGATCCGGCCCATCGATCCTATTATGAGGCCAATCTGGGGCGCTTTCTGGGTGAGTTGGAAGCCCTGCACCGGGAAATTGAGGCCAAAACCGCCGCTTTCCGCCTCAAGGCCTTCGTCTCCTTCCACCCCTCTTTCACCTATTTCGCCCGGCGCTATGGCTTGCAGGAAACTGGCGTGATCGAGATGGCGCCCGGGCGGGAGCCCACCCCCCGCCACATCCAGCGGCTGGTGGCCGCCATCCGCCGGCACCAGGTGCAGGTGGTCTTCGGCGAACCCCAGCTTAGCTCACGGGTGGCCCAGATCATCGCCAAAGAGGCGGGCGTCAAGGTCCTGGTGCTGGACCCCCTGGGCGGAAATCCTCCCTACGGCGAAGACTATCTGAAAATGATGCGCCACAACCTGAACGTCATGGAACAGGCCATGCGATGAGCGCCACGCCAGCCATCCAGATCACCAGTCTTACGGTGGCCTACAACCACACCCCCATCCTGGATGACATCAACCTGATCATCCGGGAAGGGAGCTTTGCCGGCATCCTGGGCCCCAACGGCGCGGGCAAGAGCACCCTGCTCAAGGTGATCCTGGGCCTCATCCGGCCCACCCGGGGCCAGGTGCAGGTGTTTGGGGAAGCGCCAGACCGGCAGCGCCGGGCCGGCAAGATCATCGGCTACCTCCCCCAACGGCCCCTGACCAACCCCCGCTTTCCCATTACCGTCCTGGATGTGGTGCTCATGGGGCGCTACGGCCAGATGGGCTTTCTCCGGCATCCCCGGGCTGGGGACCGGCAGATCGCCCGGGAAAATCTGGCCCGGGTGGGCATCGAGCACCTGGCGGAACGGCCCATCGGCGAAATTTCCGGCGGTGAGCAGCAGCGGGTCTTCATCGCCCGGGCCTTGAGCGTCCGGCCGCGCCTGTTAGTGCTGGACGAACCCACCATTTCCCTGGACGCCTGCGGCCAGGACGAACTGTACGGCCTGGTGGCGCGGGTGAAAGACGAACTCGCCCTCACCGTGCTCATGGTCTCCCACGACATCGGCGCGGTGGCCGCCCACGTGGACGACATCATCTGCCTCAACCGCCGCCTGCACGTGCACCAGCCGCCGCCCATCGGCCGCCTGGCCCTGGAGAGCACTTTCGGTTGCAGCGTGGAATACCTTTTCCATGGGGAGATTCCCCACCGGGTGGTCAGGGTGCACGATGAGTGAGCTGTTATCCATGGGCTTCTTTCAGCGGGCGCTCCTGGCCGGCCTCCTGCTGAGCCTGCTGTGCGGGGTGCTTTCCGTCTTCGTCATCCTGCGGCGCCTGGCTTTCATCGGCGTGGGCATCTCGCATTCGGCTTTTGGCGGCGTGGCCCTGGGCTTCCTCCTGGGGGTGGACCCCCTGTGGACCGGCATCGCCTTTTCCGTGGCCGTGGCCCTCCTCATCGAGTGGGCCCGGGAGCGGGGCCGCATCGAAGAAGACGCGGCCATCGGCATCTTCTTCGCCGCGTCCATGGCCCTGGGCGTGGTCTTTTTGCACCTGTCCCAGACCTATAACGTGGACGTGTTCAGTTTTCTTTTCGGCAACATCCTGGCCATCGGCGAAAGGCAGGTCTGGCAGATCGTCGGGGTGACGGCCGCGGTCCTGGCCACCCTGGGCGGCTGCTTCAAGGAACTGGTCTTCATCAGCTTCGATGAGGAAATGGCCTGGGTGAGCGGCGTGCCGGTGAAGGCCCTGCGCTCTCTCTTTCTGGTGATTATGGCCCTGGTGGTCATCGTCTCCATTTACTTGGTGGGCATCATTCTGGTGGCC
>CAZFWX010000044.1:0-23711 GCA_964522695.1 uncultured Desulfobacterales bacterium | reverse complement strand
AAAATCGGCAAAATCGTTTTCGTGCCGGTGGTCAATACGGGCTTCGACACCCATGCCTGGAACCCGGTCACCTGCTATCTGCCCATCTATATTGAGGACGTGAACAAGAAGAAAAAGTACATCAAAGCGCATTTTGTGAAAAACGCCGTGTATACCAACAGCTCCACCGGTGGCATCTGTTTCGGCGCCTACAGCCCGCCCCGGATCGTCCGGTAGTGCAATGGCAGGGGCGGTTATCCTTGCAGAAGTCAAAGAATAAAATCTAGTCGACAGGAGGACAGGAGCCCATCATTTTCCCTTCTCCCCCAAATGGGGAGACCAGGCACACTCCACACTCACGCCTGCCTCCCCCCTGCCCTCTGGGCAGGGGGAGGCTCATCCCTCAGCTTTCCCCGCCGCCAGGATTTTCCCGCCGGAACTCCCCGCAGATGAAGTGATGACAAAAGCTCACACTTCAAGAATTATTTGGAAATTTCTTGTGAATAAATAAATTCTCCAAAGATATTTTTTATAACTGCCTTAATTTGCAAAGAGATTTATTTGGGCCACATGGCACAGTTTTTGTACAAATTGTCAGGAAAATGCCTAGATCCACCTCAGGGAAAGTCTCGCAGGCCAATCCAAAAAATCCTTAGACCCAAGTCGGGGGTGTCTCATGAACCGGGCTAGAAAATCCTTTTTTCGTGATGAATCCGGAAGCGTGGCCGTTTATATGGGCCTGGCCCTGATAGTGTTCTTGACGCTTGCCGCCCTGGTGATTGATGTGGGTCATCTCCTGACGGTGAAAAATGAATTGCAGAATGCCGCGGATGCCTGCGCCCTGGCCGGGGCCCGGCAACTGGTGCCGTATATCACGACAAACCCTCCCACCCCCAATTGGTCCGCCGGCCAGGCAGCGGCTAGCAATGCCATTCAGAGCAATAAATCGGATAACGCCAATCTGGTTAATTGCGAGGTGACGGTGGGCTATTGGAATCAGATCAGCAAGGTGATGCAGGCGAATACCATCGCGCCCACGGCCGCTGACGTCCCGGCGGTGTCGGTAAAAGTGTCCAGGAAGGACGGGCATAACGCCGGCGCGGTGACGACGTTTTTTGCCAAGATGTTGGGATTTGAAGTGGTGAATGTGGCGGCCCAGTCCACAGCCATGATCTCGTGCCCGTCCGCGGTGCCGCCCAAGAGTGTTTTCCCCGTAGCCATCAATTTTGATTTTGTGAAGAAGTATTGGGAGCCCTTTACCGCCAACGACCCGCCCCAGCCGTTTTATATCGGCTCCGACTACCACTACGATGAAAAATTGGCCGGGCAGTGGACCTCTTTTTTTGATGTGAAAAACGACGTCACCACCATCAGGGACCTGATTTATAACGGCAACCCGGACACCATCAAGATAAACCAGTTGATCCAATGCCTCTCAGATATTTATATTCAGCCGGGAACTAAGACTTCCATTTACAGTGACGTGTTAACTAAGCAAAATCAGGTGGTCTGGGTGCCGGTGGTGGAGACCGGGTTCGATACCCATGCCTGGAATAAGGTGCTCTGCTATCTGCCCATTTATATTGAGGATGCGGTTGGGGCCAACAAGAAATACATTAAGGCCCATTTTGTCAAGGAGGCCATATTCAACTCCAACTCCAGCGGCGGGCCGTGTTACGGCGGTTTCAATCCGCCCAAGATCGTAAAGTAATTCCTGTCCCGAAAAGTTTCTCATAATTGGTGGCGCAGGCTTCCAGCCTGTGCATCGGCAGCGGCGGGCGAGACGCCCGCCCCACCGCTCATTTTCATACTGTGCGGGTGGGCCGTAGGCCCATGAGGAACTGATTGGAAAAGTTTATGTAGGACACCCGCCCTCGGGTGTCCGCACAGGCTGGAAAGTCTGTGCCACCGCTCTTTTCATGGTCTTGAGAGAGCCCCCAGCCGTCCCCCTCCCGAAAACTGCCCTACCCCCTGAGTGCGCCACAGCGACGGTCTTGGCGTTCCGGCGCTTTCTTTTTACCCACAGAAACTATAAACAGCGTCATAAATAATTACGCATGTTGCTTTTTGTTGCCCAGTGGTAAGGCCCATTTTGTCACCCTGAGCGAAGCGAAGGGCCTAGATTCTTCGGTCGCCGACGGGCTTCCTCAGAATGACAGACAGAAGATGCGCATAAATAAATGACGTTGCGTATAAAACGCCAGGATTGGCCGGAAACTATCTCTATCCAACTCATTGAGGATTTACTGTCCCATTGCCGGGGGCAAATTCGAAGCAAAACCCCGGCGCGCCAGGAGGACGCTGCCGGGGTCGGCATAAATCTCCCGCCAGCCCGGATCGGCCTTAAGCAAAGGGTAGGGCCGGGAATTTCTGGCGATGAGGATCAGGTCCGGAGGATATTTTTCCAGAAAATTCCGCCAGCCGGGCAGGCCGTCGATGAACAGGGCGTAGGCCTCCTCCACTTCCCGGGGATAGACGGTTTCATAACGGCCGTCAAAGGCGACCCGATAGGCCGGATACAGATGCCAGAGCAGATATTGTCCCCAGTTGAAATCCGTCAGGACTTTCCCGCTCAATTGCTGTTTTTTGAGATACTCTACGGCCCCCACGGGATAGAACCCTTTGCCGTCCCGATAATCGGGGGTGACCAGACAGAGGGGCCGGGCCTGGAGGAAGAGGGAGGCGAAGAAGAGGGCCAGGCCAGTGCAGATAAGCGGAAATATCTGGCTTTTCAGCCGGGAACCGAGCCCCGGGAGCCAGGGCGAAGGTCCTAGTCTTGACGCATACCGGGTGAGCAGCAGAGGCCCATAAAGGCCCAGGGCCAGGAGAAAGAACATGAGGTGGCGCACGTGCTTCAGGCACATATAGGTGGTCACCGCCACGGTGAGCCAGCCGGTGTAGTCCCGCCAGCGCGTCACCCCGGCCAGGGCGGCGACAAAGATGATGAGGCAGAGTATGAGCGCGACATGAAGCCCGGGAATCAGGCCGACCTGATAGGAGGTGTGCAAAGGGGCCCATTCGAAGACAAAGGGCCGGGGCATGGTGATGGCCCGGTGCAGGTAGATCCAGTATTCCAGGCCGTACGGGTTGATGAGGGTGGCCAGCGCCGAGCCGGCCAGGGTCAGCCCATAGGCGCGGTACGGCTGCCGGTTGAGGGCCTCACCCAGGGTGTAGATGCCCATGAGGCCCAGGCCGGCCACAAAGCCGCCGTGGAAGTTGGCCCAGAGGGTCATGACGGGCGGGAGCAGTAAGAGGCCGCGCCATCTGGCCCGCTGGCGGGCGCCTTCCAGGACGTATAGCGTCAGGGCGAAGAAGAAATAAGTGAAAACCTGGGCCCGCACCGGACTGTACCCCAACGTGATAAATGGCGAGATGGCCAAAAAGACTATGAACGTCAGGGAGGCGTTGGGGCGCTGCAGGCGGGCGCTCAGATACGCCAGGAAGAGGGCGGCCAGCCCCAGGACGTACTTGAGGACCTGCAAACCCGCGCCTCCGCCCCATTGGTAGAGGGGATAAAAAAGGACGCCGGTGAGCCATTCATGGTACACCCAGGGATTCAGGGTTGGGGTATAGGCAAAGACGTCCTGGTAGGGGAAGCGGCCGGTCTCCCAGAAAAGGCGGCCGAAGGCCAGAAACCCCCAGAGATCGTTGGTAACCCAGGTGGTGGCCAGGCGGTAGAGCATCACAGCCGCCACCAAAAGCGCCAGGGTCGCAGCGAGCCGGCCGGAGTGCTCCTCTGGGGCCGCGGGCGTCACCGGGTGATATCCACCGGCGCGCCGGTGCGCTCTTCCACTGCCTGAATAAAGCGGGTCCAGTTGATCCGGGCGCCCAGCCCCTGTTTATTGAGGCGGTTCACCGCGTGGGTGAACATATCCGGCACCTTGTAATAGATGTCCTCGTGCACCTCCACGAAGATGCGGCCCTTGAGAAAGCCGAACTTCACCGGCTCATAGATGATTTCCACGGGGGTGCCCACCGGGGTCAAATTGTAGAGTTCGGGGATATCTTCGGGATAATGGCGGATGCAGCCGTGGCTCACCAATCTCCCCACGCCGATGGGGGCGTGGGTGCCGTGCAGGCCGTAGTGGGAGAGCCCCAGCCAGTGGGTGCCGATGGGGTTGTCCTCCCCGGCCGGCATGAAGCTCTTGCCGTATTTCCACTGCAGGCCGGCCGGGATGCGCCAGCCGGGGTTTTCCGCCTTGCTCTGCACCCGGAAGCGGCCGAAGGGGGTCTTGTGGTCCATGACGCCGATGCCGATGGGATAGGTGCGCACCTCGCCCTTGTCCGGGAAGAAGCGGTAGCCCCGCAGTTCCGCCACGTTGATGATGTAGCCGGCGGGATTGGCGGTGTCGGGCAGGATCCATTGGCTGGGGATGACGATGTCTGTGTCCCAGGGCAGGTAGAAATGATCCAGGGCCCGATGGAACCGGGCCAGTTCCCAAAACCCCAGGTCATACTTGCGGGCGATGTCGTACATGTTCTGGTAACGGACCACGTGGTGTTTGGTGAACTGTCCCACCACGGTGACTGCGTCCTGATCCGCGCCGGGGCCCCGGGGGAGGCGGTAGGGGAAGGGGCCTGCGGCCGAAGCCGAAACCGCCCACCCCAACAGGCTCACCAGGACCAGGCCGACGATTCGGAAAAATGGTTGCATGGGGCGATTATAGCGGAAAAGCAATCAGGGGAAAAAGGGAAAATCGGGCAGAAGGAGGCATGCGCCGCCTAAGCGGTATGGTTCGGCGGCAAGGCGCCAGCTATTTTTCTTGCCCGGCCCCGGGTTGCGCAAAAATTGCCTGCCCTGCGCGGTGACTATTTGATAATATAAAGCAATCATAATGATTTTGGGCTAGCGTGGTGCTGTTATGTTACTGGATGCCCATACCCATGCCTTTCCCGAGGAGATCTGCCGCGGACGTGAGAAGTATTTCGCGGACGAACCCGCCTTCCGGTGGCTGTACGAATCCCCCAAAGCCCGCCTTTTAACTCCCGAGGAATTGCTGGCGGACCTATCTGGCGAAGGGGTGGATGCCGCGGTGGTCATGGGCTTTCCCTGGCGGCGGGAAGCCTTGTGGCGGCGGCACAATGAAGTGCTGTTGGAGGGGGCCAGGCGGTTTCCCGAGCGCCTTATCCCCTTTTGCACGGTAAATCCGCTGGAAACGGGCGCCGTCCGGGAGGTGGAGCGCTCCCTGGCCGCAGGCTTCCGGGGCGTGGGCGAGTTGGCCTGGTACACCGACGATCCCGGCGAGGATCTGGCTGCGTGCCTGGCCCCCATCACCGAACTGTGCCAGCACTTCAAAGTGCCGTTGCTGCTGCACACCAACGACCCTCTGGGAGCCGACTATCCCGGCAAGGCCAAAATCAGCCTGCCCGGACTCTACAAGTTGATCAAGATGTTTCCGGAGGTGGACTTCATCCTGGCCCACTGGGGCGGGGGCCTGCCTTTTTACGGCCTGGTGAAAAAGGAAGTGCCCGAGGTCCTGCACCGGGTCTATTTCGACACCGCGGCCTCCCCGTACGTGTATCGTCCGGCCATCTACCGGCTGGCCGCCGAGATGGTGGGCCCGGAGAAAATCCTGTTTGGCAGCGATTACCCGCTCTTGCCTCCCGGGCGCTATTTGAAGGAGATGGAAGAAACGGGCCTGCCCCCGGAGTGGCAGACCATGATCCTGGGAGAGAACCTGGCCCGGCTTTTAGGCCGGTAAGCATTCCGTAGAGTGTGGGATGGGCTGGAGGAGCGTCCCCCTTCTTCAATCTTACCTTGCTGAGGAGTTGCTGTGCATTACACGTCGGATGTATTGGTCATGGGGTCGGGGCTGGCGGGTTTAAGCTATGCCCTGAAGGTGGCGGATTTTGCCACGGTGAACCTGGTGACCAAGCGGGAACTCACCGAAACTTCCACCGCCAAGGCCCAGGGGGGCATTGCCGCGGTATTGGGGCCGGACGACCGGTTTGAATACCATATCCAGGACACCCTCACCGTGGGGGAAGGCCTGTCCCACCCGGACATCGTCGAACTGGTGGTGCGCCAGGGGCCGGAGCGCATCCGGGAACTGGTGGGGCTGGGGGCTCATTTCGATGTGGGCAAGGACCAGGCCTTCGACCTGGGCCGGGAAGGGGGCCACTCCCACCGGCGCATCATCCACGCCCACGACATGACCGGGGCCGAAGTGGAGCGCATCTTATCGGAACAGGTGCTGGCCCATCCCAACATCCGGGTCCTGGAGCACCACATGGGCGTCAACCTCATCACCGAGGAGAAGGTGGTGCGCCGGGGGAGTTCGGTGATCAACCGGGACGCCACCTGCCTGGGGGCCTACATCCTGAACACCCGGACCGGGGAGGTGGACACCTTCCTGGCCAGCATTACCCTCATGGCTACCGGCGGCGTTGGCAAGGTCTACCTCTACACCAGCAACCCGGACATCGCCACCGGCGACGGGGTGGCCATGGCCTACCGGGCCGGGGCTTTGATCGGCAACATGGAGTTCGTGCAGTTTCACCCCACCTGTCTCTACCATCCCGAGGCCAAGAATTTTCTCATTTCCGAGGCCCTGCGGGGTGAGGGGGCAATCCTGCGGGACCGCCAGGGCCAGGCCTTCATGGAGCGCTATCATCCCTTAAAAGACCTGGCCCCCCGGGATATTGTGGCCCAGGCCATCGACGCGGAGATGAAAAAAAGCGGCGCCGACTGCGTCTATCTGGACATCAGCCACAAACCCGCAGATTTCATCCGGGAGCGTTTCCCCAACATCTACCAGGAATGCCTCAAGTTCAGCTACGACATGACCCAGGAGCCCATTCCGGTGGTGCCCGCGGCCCACTATATGTGCGGCGGAGTGGTCACCGACGATCTGGGGCGCACCACCATCCACAATCTCTACGCCGTGGGCGAGGTCAGCATGACGGGCCTGCACGGCGCCAACCGCCTGGCCAGCAATTCGCTCCTGGAAGCCCTGGTTTTCTCCCATCAGGCGGCCAGATCTGCCAAAGAAATCCTGCCCGGCTTGAAAATTCCCGCGGATGCCGACGTGCCGGAGTGGAATCCCCTGGGCGCCACCGACAGCACCGAAATGGTGGTGGTCTCCCACAACTGGGATGAAATTCGGCGCTGCATGTGGAACTACGTGGGCATCGTCCGTTCGGACCGCCGGCTGATCCGGGCCCAGGCCCGCATCGACCTGATTAAGCATGAGATAGAAGAGTACTACTGGAACTTCCTGGTCACCAGCGACCTTTTGGAACTGCGCAACATCGCCACCGTAGCCGACCTCATCATCAAGTGCGCCTTGTCCCGGAAGGAATCCCGGGGCCTGCATTACACTCTGGATTATCCCCGCCGGGACGACGAGCACTTCAAGAAAGACTCCCTTCTCTCCCAGGATGGCTGGCGCTGATGGCCGGTGAGCAAATCCTGCTGGTGGATGACGACCCCGATCTTTTGGCCCTGCACACCCGCTTCCTGACGGGGCAGGGCTACCGGGTGGCCCCTGCGGCCAATGGCGCCCAGGCCCTTCAGGCCCTGGAGCACCAGGGGGAATTTCACCTGGCCATCCTGGACCTGATGCTCCCGGATGTCTCCGGCCTGGAGCTTCTCTCCCTTCTGAAAAAGCGCTCCCCGGCCACCGAAGTCATCATGTTCACCGGCTACGGCGGGTTGGACAGCGCCCTGGCCGCCTTGCGCCTGGGGGCGTACGACTACCTGGTGAAGACGGATTTGCGCCTGCCGGATCTGCAGGCGGTGCTGAACCGGGCGTTGGAGCGGCGGGGGCTGGCTCAGGCCAACCGGCAACTCCTGGAAAACCTGCAGCAGGCCCAGGCCGAACTGGCCCGGCAGCGGGCCCACGAACTCACGCTCATCCGGCGCATCGGCGAGACCCTGGCCCGGCCCCGCACCCTGGACGACCTGGCCACGGGCCTGCTTGATCTGGTCCGGGAGGGTCTGCCGGCCCAGGCCCTGGGCTTCACCCTCAAGGGGCCAGACGGCGAGACGGTGTGGGAAGGGTACCGCCATCCGGACCATCTGCCGGCTGCGGGCGGCCAGGCCTTCCAGGAATGGCTGCAGGGCGGTCTGGTGGATGCGGCGGGGAAAGGGGATGCCTGCCCTCTCAATAAACGGCCAATCCCTTACCAGGCCGTGATGTGGGAGAGAATCGCCGCCGCGCCGCTTACCGGGGCAGTGGCGGTGGCCCGGGATGAGGCCTTTTCGCCGGAAGAGGTGGAGCTTTTCCGGATCTTCGCCCTCCAGGGGGAGGCGGCCCTGACCAATCTGCTGCTCTTGGAAGAAGTCAAGGGTCTGGCCATCCGGGACGACCTCACCGGCCTGTACAATTTCCGCTACTTCTGGGAGATGCTCAATCATCACGTGGAGTTGTCCCGCCGGTATGGGGAGCCCCTGTCCCTGTTATTTCTGGATCTGGATGACTTCAAACGGGTCAACGACACGTACGGCCATCTCCAGGGCGATCTGGTCCTCAGAGCCGTGGGTGCTTTCCTGCGTCAGGCAGTGCGCCAGGCCGACCTGGCCTGCCGCTACGGCGGCGAGGAATACGCCGTGATCCTGCCCCAGACGCCTGCCGCCGCAGCCATGGGTCTGGGGGAACGCCTCCGGGCGGGCGTCGCCGCCACGCTCATCTCCTGCGGGAAACAAGAGCTATCCATAACCGTCAGCGTGGGAGTGGGCGCCTTTAGCCCCCGGATGGACGGTGCGGCCCTGGTGGCCCAGGCCGACCAGGCCCTTTATCAGGCCAAACAGGGCGGCAAGAACCGGGTGGTGGGGGCGCCGCCGGCTCAAGCCTAAGGCTGGAGAATCTCTTCGCTAGTTTGGCAGGGCCGACGTCCCGTCCGCCTAGCGTGTCTGCACAGGCTGGAGGCCTGCGCCATCACATTTTTCATGATTGTGGAAGAGATTTCGGCTCATGGGCGGACATCCCGGCATTAATTCCGGGACAAACCGGGAAACTGAGAAGGCCTGTGGTTTTTATTGACAGCCGCCGGTGCCGGGAATATATTTTCACAGAATGGCGGTGTAGCTCAGTCGGTTAGAGCATGCGGCTCATATCCGCAGTGTCCGGGGTTCGAATCCCTGCACCGCCACCAATTTATTTAATGTTCTCTATAACTGTTTCACGGGGAGGATGGATTTGATGAAAAAGCTTGTGACCCTGGCTACCGTGGGCGCTTTTGTCCTGAGCCTGCAGGGAGCTTCCCTGGCCCAGACCAAAGAAGACAAAGGCCCGGCCGGCGCCGCCCCACCGGCGGTGGAAACCCAGACGCCGCAACCGGGGGCGGCTGAAACTACCAAACCGGAAGAAAAGAAAACCACCAAGAAAAAGGCGACGACGAAGAAAAAAACCACCAAGAAAAAGACCAAACCTAAGAAAAAAGCGACGCCAGAAGAGGGCTAAGAATAGACTCTCGTTGAAGTTTACCATAAATAACCAAGCCGGCGCTCCGGGGGGGTCTCCCTCCCCCCTCACTGCCTCCCGGACCGCCTCATCCACTGATCATCCGCCTCCGGGGAAATGTATGCAGAAATACCTGAGTCTGTTTGCGGCAGGGTTGCTGGCTTTCAGCCTTCCCCATCCCGGTTGGGCGCAGAAGGAAGTGGCCCCTCCCGCAGTGCCTCCCATGCTGGAGGGACAGCGCCCTTTGGAGCAGCCGGAAACCAAATCCCCTGCCCCGCCCGCCTCCACGGACGAGGAGCGGGGGAAAGCCAAGGCCAAAGGCAAATCCAAGAAAAAGAGCCAGTCCAAGGCCAGCGCTGACAAGACCGGCAAGAAGAAAAAGACCTCCGCCAAGTCAAAGAAGAAGACCAGCAAGAACGGCAAGGCCGCCAAGTCCGACAAAAAAAAGACCTCTCCTGCTCCTCCGGCCGCCGAGGCCGTTCCTGACAGCATCTAAGGCCGGCCCATCGGGGCTGGTGGTCAACAGACAGATTGCGGCCTCTTTGCCCTGGCCGCAGGAGGAATAGCATGGGTCGAAGGATCGGCATCTGGATGGCGGCGGCCGTACTCGTCCTGGCCGGGTCCGTGAGCGCACCCGCCAAGGAGGGCGGCTTTCTCTGGGATGGCAACCGCTGGGCGCAAGCGTCCATGGACGGCAAGATCGGTTATATCTGGGGTCTGGGAAACCTGGCGGACTTCGAGGTGAGCGCCGGCGGCCCCAAGGCCGGCGCCATTTCCCAGGCCCTGGTCAGGGAGATGAAACACAAAACCGTCTCCCAGGTGGTCCAGGAAGTGGAGGATTTTTACCAAAAAAACCCGGGCGGCATGAAGACTTCCGTCATCGAGGTGATTCTCCAGCGCTACCAAAAGTCCATGCCACCGGCAACCAGGGGGGAGGATAAAAAGCCATGATGAAGAAAATGGCGGCACTGGTGTTAGTGGCGGCTCTGCTGACGGGTGGATGCTCGGGCATGTCTCCCACGGAGCAACGGGTCTTGAGCGGCGGGGCCATCGGCGCCAGCAGCGGCGCCCTCATCGGCTGGGCTGCGGGCAATCCCGCCGTGGGCGCGGCCGTGGGCGGCGGCGCCGGCATGCTGGGGGGATTGATCTACGATCAGTATCAGAAAATGCAGGGCCGGCCCTGAACCGTTGGGGCCAGGAAAGAACGCAAGCGGCTTCCCTCCGGGGGGAAGCCTTTTTTTTGCGGCGGCGGGCTCAATACCGGGTAGCGGTCAATTGATAATTTTCTGTCGCCGTATGCTTAGGCCTTTTTGCTCACAGGCTTTCCAGCCTGCGCCGCAACAGACCGACTAGGCAGGCTTGCTGGACCAGCTTTATCGGCCTGATTTTTCTGCCTCGGGGGTTGGGGAAGAGGGGGAGGGAACAGGAGGCTCTGCCTTCTGCACCCCACCCCCGCGTTTCAGATGCACCATGAGCAGGGCCAGGGCCGCGGGAGTGACGCCGGAGATGCGGGAGGCCTGGCCCAGGGAGCCGGGGCGCACGGCCTTGAGTTTATCCCGCACCTCCCGGGAAAGGCCGATGATGCCATCATAGTCGAAGTTCTCGGGCAGGCGCTTGTTCTCCCACTGGGAGAATTTTTTCGCCATTTCCGCCTGGCGCTCGATGTACCCCGCGTACTTGTACTTGATCTCCACCTGTTCCACCACTGAGGCGGGCACCGGGGGCTCCTCCCCGGCCAGGCGGTAGAGGGTGGGCAGGTCCAGTTCCGGGCGCTTCACCAGCTTAAGGAGGGGCGTGGGTTCCTTAATATCTGCTGTGCCCCGGGCCAGAAGCGCCGCCTTGACCGCGGCGCTGGGAAAGAGGCGCCGGCCAGCCAGACGGGCCTCTTCTTCGGCCATGAGGCGCTTTTTTTCCCGCACCCTCGCCACCGCCTCCCTGTCCACCAAGCCCAGTTCAAAGCCCCATTCGCTTAAGCGCAGGTCGGCGTTGTCCTCCCGCAGCAGCAGGCGGTATTCCGCCCGGGAAGTGAACAGACGGTAGGGCTCCCTGGTGCCCTTGGTCACCAGGTCGTCCACCAGCACGGCCATGTAGGCCTGGGCGCGGCTGGGCAGGAAGGGGGGCCGCTTCTGCACGGCCAGGGCGGCGTTGATGCCGGCCCAGAGCCCCTGGGCCGCGGCTTCTTCGTAGCCCGAGGTGCCGTTGATTTGCCCGGCCAGGTACAGCCCGGGCAGACGCTTGGCTTCCAGGGTGGGCTTGAGCTCCAGGGGGTCCACACAGTCGTATTCAATGGCGTAGGCCGGGCGCATCACTTGGGCCTCTTCCAGGCCCGGCACGCTGCGGAAAAGCTTGAGTTGCAGCTCAAAAGGCAGGCAATTCCCCAGACCCTTGGCGTAAATCTCTTCCGTGTCCCGCCCTTCCGGCTCCAGGGTCACCTGGTGCGATGCCTTGTCCGCAAAGCGCATCACCTTGTCTTCGAGAGACGGGCAGTAGCGGGCGCTCACCCCTTTGATGACCCCGCTGTACAGAGGGGACAGGTGGATGTTCTCCAGGATGAGGCGGTGCGTGGCGGCGTTGGTGTGGGTGATGTGGCAGGAAAGCTGCTGCACTTCCCTAAGAGGCGTGCGCCAGGAGAAGGGGCGGGGCTCGGGGTCGCCGTGCAATTGGCTCAAGCCCGCAAAGTCGATGGTGCCGGCCCGGAGACGCGGCGGCGTGCCGGTTTTCATGCGCCCCAGGCGGAAGCCCAGTTCGGCCAGGTGGCGGGCCAGGCCGATGGCGGGAAATTCCCCGGCCCGGCCTGCGGGGATGCGGGTGTCGCCAATGTGGATGAGGCCGTTCAGGAAGGTGCCGGTGGTGACCAGGACGGCCCGGCCCCGGGTGACCAGACCCAGGCTGTCCAGGATGCCCGTCGCCCGGCCGTCTTCAATGAGCAGGCGCTCCACCGTGCACTCCCGCAGGGTCAGCGCCGGCTCCCTTTCCAGCAGGGCCTTCATGGCCAGTCGGTAGGCCTGTTTGTCGCACTGCACCCGGGTGCCCCGCACGGCCGGACCTTTGCTGAGGTTCAGGGTGCGGAACTGGATGCCGGTGACGTCGGCCAGGTGCCCCATGACGCCGCCCAGGGCGTCGATCTCCTTCACCAGATGGCCCTTGGCCAGCCCTCCCACCGCAGGGTTGCAGGCCATGGCCGCCATGGTGTCCAGATTGAGGTTGACCAGCAGGACCTTGAGCCCCAGGCGCACCGCAGCCAGGGCGCCTTCGCAGCCGGCGTGGCCGGCGCCCACGACGATCAGGTCAAACTGTTGGGGATAAAACGGCATGGAAAAAGAAATTGCTGATGAACCCTATGCGGCTTCACCAGCGGCCGCCAGGGCGACTTGGTCTCCGCTATATGGCGCCGGGGAGCTGCTCACCGCTCCCACTCCACCTCCCGCACCAGGTCGAGAAACTCCGGCGAATCGCCGTAATCCTTCAAGGCCTGCTGGTAATTGAGCCAGCTGTCCCACAGCCGAAGCCATTCTTTATTGTGCCAGTAGTAGGAGCTTTCTTCACCCTGGTCCCGGACCCGCAGGAAATCTTCATATTCTTCCTGACAGCCGGTGCAGAAACGGAACTGCCCCTTGTAGCGCTTGTAGATGTCCTGGGTCTCGAACTGGGCGCCGCACCGGGCGCAGCGGGCCAGGCAGCGGGTGCATTGCAGCATCTTGCGCACCACTTCCGCCTTTTTGGCCTTGTCCACCTTGGCCCGCCTTTTTTGTTCCTGCTTTAACCGGTCCTCAATATCAATGACCTTGGTCATGACCTGCCCCGCGTAAGATTGGGGTAAAATTTTGAGGGAAGGGACACGGGGCCGCGCCCGATGGCCCTCTCCCGCAAATTGCTCTCCTATCAAGATAACAGCCGCCCGGAAAGCGGTCAAGAGGGGACCGGTTTTCAGCCCTGGTGCCCCGGTTCGTCCTGGCGGTCCGGGTCCAGGTTGAACAGCCGCCGCACCAGGTCCAGTTCCTGGTGGGGGCGTTTGCGGCGGTGGTTGCGTTTGAGGAAGATGATGGGGTCGTGGAGGAGCTTTTGGGTGATGGATTGGGTCAGGATGTTCAGGGATTTTTCCTGGTCCGGAGTGAGGGGTCCCAGGTGGGAAAGGGTTTTCTTGAGTTCCGTTTCGCAGATGCGGTTGGCCTTTTCCCTGAGGGAAATGATGGTGGGGAAGACGCCCAGGGTTTTAAGCCAGTCCATGAACTTCACGGTCTCTTCGGCCACCAGGCCCTCGGCCCGGGCCGCTTCGGCCCGGCGGCGCTCCTTGTTTTGCTCCACCACACCCCTTAAATCATCAATATTGTAGAGATAGACATTGTCCAGGTCGTTCAGGCGCGGGTCCAGGTCCCGGGGCACGGCGATGTCGATCATGAACAGAGGCCGCTGCTTGCGGCGGCGCATGGCGGCCTTGACCTGCTCCTGGGTCAGCACGAAGCCGCCCGCCCCGGTGGAGCTGATGAGGATGTCGGGGACCAGGAGCTGGGATTCCAGTTCATCCAGAGAGACGGCCTCGCCCCCGAAGCGCCGGGCCAGTTGCACGGCCCGCTCCAGCGTCCGGTTGGCCACCACCAGTCGGGCAATGCCCTGGTTTTTCAAATGTTCCACGGCCAGTTCGGCCATTTCGCCGGCCCCCACCAATAACGCCGCCTTGCCGGTGAGATCGCCGAAGATCTTGCGGCCCAGCATGACCGCGGCGTAACTGACGCTCACGGCGTGGTCGCCGATGCCCGTTTCGCTGCGCACCCGTTTGGCCACAGAGAAGGATTTGTGGACCAGGCGGTTGAGGATGGGGCCGGTGGCCCGGCATTGGGCGGCCTGGCGGTAGGCCTCCTTCACCTGCCCCAGAATCTGGGGCTCCCCCACCACCATGGCGTCCAGGCTGGCAGCCACCCGGAAAAGATGCTGCACCGCCTCCCGGTCCTGCCAGACGTAGAGTGCGGCCCTGAGTTCACCCGAGGTCAGACCCGACCGGGAGCCCAGCCACTCCAACAGGCGCCGCGCCGCGGATTCCGGCGTCTCGGTGGCGGACAAGAGCTCCACCCGGTTGCAGGTGGTGTAAAAGAGAATTTCCTGAATTTCCGGGAAATCCAAAAGACGGCGATAGGCCTCCGCGGGCTCAGCGAAGAGTCCCACCAGTTTTTCCCGCACCTCCACGGGGGCTGTTTGGTGATTGACGCCGACGAGGACCAGGTTCATGGCCGACCAAAACTGGCAAAACTGTGATAACCGGCGGCCCACAACTGGGCGCCGATGAACGTGATGATCAACAGCACCAGGCCGGAGAGGGCGCCGATGGCTGCGCGTCGCCCCCGCCAGCCCACGGTGAGGCGTTCATGCACAAGCACGGCATAGATCAGCCAGGCAGCCAGGGTCAGGACCTCCTTGGGATCCCAGCTCCAGAGCCTGCCCATGGTGTACTGGGCGTAGAGCGAGCCGCTGATGATGCCGCCGGTAAGCAGCACGAAGCCGATGGTCAGGCAGCGGTGGTTGAGGGCGTCCAGTTGCTCCAGGGAAGGCAGGCGGTGGTAAAAGAAGCCGAAGCGTTTGCCCTTGAGCTGGCGCTCCTGGATGAGATAAAAGATCCCGCCCAGGCCGGCCAGGGTGAGGGCGGCGTTGCCCAAAACGGCCAGGACGACATGGATGGACAGCCAAACACTCTTGAGCAAAGGCGAGGCCGTCTCCACCGGAGAGGACAAGATCAGGCTGCCGCAGACCCCCACGGTGGCCAGAGGCGCGGCCAGGGCCCCCAAAACCTTGATGGGATAGCGCCAGTAGAAGAAGAGAAAGGCCGCCGCCAGGGCCCAGGAGAAGAGCAGCAGGGCCTCACCCAGGTTGGCCCCGGGGAGCCTGCCCTGGCCAAGGGTGACGAGGCCGATCTCCAGGGTGAGCAGGATCAGGGCTGCGGCCATGGCCCAGACCCCGGCCCGCAGGAATTGCTCCCGCTGGGCCAGGAAAAAAGCCAGCCACAAGGCGCTGGCGCCCAGGCAGGCCACCAAGGCCGGATAGAGAAGGAAGCTGCTCATAATCACCAGGAATGCCAGCGGGAGGCGGCCGCGACAACCTGCCTCCGATAATCTTCGGCACGGCTAAAGTTCATTCATTAATTTTAACCGTAAAATCTTTCCATTGAAACACTGCCAGTATATTGGAAAAGTCGTCAGTCCACCGCACCCCCGCGGGCTTGTCCCATTTTTCCCAGCGCGGGTCCGCGACCAGCTTGGCCAGGGTCGCAGGCTTCCGGGCCATGACGGCCCAGAAGGAGGGATACCGGAATTCCTGCACTTCCTTTTTGGTGAACTGGCGGTGCACCTGGTAGTAGTAGGCCAGCCCGGCGTCCTGGGCCAGAGCGGCCAGGATGGGCCGCAGATCCAGATAACGGTTGCTGATGTGAAAGGCGATGACGCCGTCATCTTTAATT
This sequence comes from uncultured Desulfobacterales bacterium, assembly GCA_964522695.1. Lineage (GTDB taxonomy): Bacteria > Desulfobacterota > Desulfobaccia > Desulfobaccales > 0-14-0-80-60-11 > VGSQ01. The sequence continues at coordinate 7,883 of CAZFWX010000044.1, read as the reverse complement.
CTGGTGAGGTAGAGCTGCAAGGCCTCCCGTGTGACCAGATGGATGGGAATGGCATCAGAGCTGAACGCGTCCATGATCAACATGTCATAGGCCCCCGGGGGCTCTTGCTGCAGCGACAGCCGGGCATCACCCAGGACAACCTTTTCTTTGGCAGGGCAGTCCGCCAGAAAGGTGAAAAAACGGGGGTCCCGGGCCGCCCGCTCAACGGCGGGGTCGATCTCATAGAAAACCAATTCCTGGCCAGGCAGGCCGTAGCAGGCGACGATGCCCGCGCCCAGCCCCACAATGCCGATGCGCCAGTTGGCCGAGCGGTCGGCAAAGGCCGAGAAAATCTGCCCCAGGGGGCCTTTCCGGGTAAAGTAGGTGAGGGGCTCCCGTCGCTGGGCCGGGTCCAGGCTTTGGGCGCCGTGAATCGTCGAGCCGTGGGTGATGAGGTGGAAGTCGCCTTTGGGGCTTTTCTGCACCTTGAAAACCCCGAAGAAATTGCGCTCCTGGAAGAGGGTGCGCCCCCCGCCGCTGGTAAAAACCGCGCCGGCCAGCAGAATGGCCGCCACCCCCAGGCCGAACCGCAGGGGACGATGGCGGAAACTGAAACAGACGACTCCGGCAAAGAGGGCGAAAACCAGGACAGCGGTGAGGGATTTGTGGGGCGTCTCGCCGCCGAAAAGCTTGACGCCCGCCACCAGGGTCAGGCCCAGCACAAGCGGCAGGGCCACATCCCAGAGCCAGGCCTGCGGCCGGGCCGCAGCCTCGGCAGGGAAGGGGCGCAGCAAGGAGGCAACCACGATGACCAGAGGGTATTCCACCAGGGAAGAGAACGTCACCGGCGCCACCAGGGCGTTGAAGAGTCCCCCCAGCACGCCTCCCACGGAGAGCCACAGGTAGAATTCCGTGAGATACGCGGGACCAGGGCGGTATTTCATCAGTTCGCCGTGGCAGACCATGGCCATGAGGAAAAAGGCCGCCAGGTGCAGGGGGAAGAGCAGCCAGACGCCGGTTAAATTCACGGCCAGGCAGATGACCACCAGAATCACCAAGTACGGCTCCGCCTGCACCATCAGCCAGTGGGGCAGCAGCGGCCGCCGGGCGAAGATCAGTACGAAGGTCAGAAGATACAGACCCAGGGGGAGGACCCAGAGCAGCGGCACTGCGGCCAGGTCCGTGGTGATGTAGCTGGTCACGCCCAGCATGAGGCTGGAAGGGGCGAAGGACAGCAGCACCCACCAGAGACGCCGGCTGTGGGTGGGCGCGGCGTTATTGCCGCCTGCCTGATTCGGGTCATCGGGAAGCGAAACCGGGTCCATGGCCGGGGCGGCCGCCGCCGGAGAGCGCCACAGGATCCAGGCGCACAGCGCCACCATGGCCACCAGCAGGCCGTATCCCCAGGTCCAGAGCCGGGCTTGGGAGGCCAGGTGCAAGGAGGGCTCCACGACCAGGGGGTACCCCGCCAGGGCTGCCATGCTCCCCAGGTTGGAGGCCCCATAAAGAAAGTAGGGGTCCTGGGCCGCAGCATGGTCGGTGTGCGCGAACCACTTCTGCAGCAAAGGCGCGGTGGTGGAAATAATAAAGAAGGGAAGCCCCACCGCCAACGCCAGCACCAGCAGCAGCCAGAAAACGGGATTGGTCTCCGTGGGCGGATTCCAGCCCTGGGGCAGGGACAGGGGCAGGGTCAGGGCGATCAGGATCAGGAGAGCGAGATGGAGCAGGCTTTGGCGGCGCACTCCCAGCCACCGGGGAGTCAGGTGGGAGTAAGCATACCCGGCCAGCAAGACCATCTGAAAAAAAACCATGCAGGTATTCCAGACCGCCGGCGTGCCTCCCAGGAGAGGCAACACCATCTTGCTCACCAGGGGCTGCACCAAGAACAGCAGAGTGGCACTGAGAAACAGCGAGAGAGCAAAGACTGGCAGCAACGCGCCTCCTCTATCTTACCTTGGAAGGAAACTCCACGAAGATCATGGTGGAAGAGTTGGCCAGGATCAGAACTCCACCACCGCGTCGTCGCCCAGCAGGAGTTGCAGGGAGCGGTGCCGGTGGTGGCGCGCCACCCGGGCCTGGCGGCCCAGCAGGCTGTCTTCCAGCCGGTCCACGTGGGAGATGGTGGCATCGGCCAGGAGCACCGAGTGCTCAATGACCGAGGATTCCACCCGGGAGCGATCGCCGATGCTGGTGAAGGGGCCGATGAAGCTGTCGTTGATGAGGCACTCCTCGCCGATGACTGCGGGCCCCCGGATGGTGGAGTTGACCACCCGGGTGCCGGGGCCGATGCTCACCCGGCCGCTCACCTGGCTGGTCGCGTCCACCTCCCCCTGGATATCCCGCTGGATCCAGGCGTCCAGGACCTGGGTATTGGCGGTGAGCAGATCGTCTTTCTTGCCCGTGTCCAGCCACCAGCCGTCCAGGGTGCGCCAGTCCACGCGGCGGCCGCCCTCGAGGAGCCGCTGGATGGCGTCGGTGATCTCCAACTCGCCCCGCCAGGAGGGTGTGAGTCCGGCAATGGCTTCGTGAATGGCGGGAGTGAAGAAATAGACGCCCACCAGGGCCAGGTTGGTGGGCGGCACTTTGGGCTTCTCCACCAGGCGCACCAGGCGTCCGTCGGCGTTCACCTCGGCGATGCCGAACTGGCTGGGGTTGTCCACTTCCTTGAGAAGCACCAGGGCGTCCATGGCTTCCCGGCTGAAATCCTGGAGAAACGCGGTGATGCTGTTGCTGATGAGGTTGTCGCCCAGGTACATGACAAAGGGGGAGTCCTGAAGGAAGGGGCGCGCCGTGGACACGGCGTGGGCCAGGCCCGCGGGCCGGTCCTGGGGGATGTAGGTGATGGCCACGCCCCAGCGGGCGCCGTCCCCCACCGCCTCCTGGATGGAGTCGCCCGTCTCCGGGCTGATGATGATGCCCAGATCCCTGACGCCGGCCCGCACCAGGTTGTCGATGACATAAAAGAGGATGGGTTTGTTGGCCACCGGCACCAGTTGCTTGGCCGCCGTGTGGGTTAGGGGGCGGAGACGCGTCCCCTTGCCCCCGCTTAAGATCAACGCCTTCATGGCCCCTCCGCGCTGTTGGACCTCGTTTCTGCTATTATGGACAATATTTGAACAAATTTTAAGTAAGTTTTCACGCCTTTCCTTGCCGGCCGGCACGGCCTCGCGAATTGCCAAGAGCCGGGGAATGTGATACCGTCAGCCAGAATGTGTAACGATTATCAGGCCCTGCCCGGCGGGAAGAGGAGGCCTGTCTGCGGCGATAACCGCTTGGGGCCTTTGCGCCTCCGTTTGATTAATTGATTACACCCAGACGTCAAGGGGGCTCACCTCATGAAAACCGTCATCGTCCGGCCGGAGCGCTGCGTGGGCTGCCTGCAGTGCCGCCTGGCCTGTGCGGTCGAGCACTCGGCGAGTAAAAATTTGGCCGCGGCGGTCTCGGAGCCGGTTAAGCCCGTGTCCCGGGTGGCCGTTTATCCGGGGCGGTTGAATTACGCCTTTCCCAGCAAATGCCGCCATTGCGATCCGGCCCCCTGCGAGCAGGTGTGCATCGCCGGGGCCATCTTTCACGACCCTGGAAGGGGTGTGGTGGACATCGACCCCTGGCGCTGCATCAACTGCGGCATGTGCGCCATGGCCTGCCCCTTCGGGGTGCTCAGGTACGCAGCCGCGTCCCAGGCTCCCGGCAAGCGGGCCGTGGCGCTCAAATGCGACCAGTGCCCGGACCGGGAGGCGGTGGGCCGGGTTCCCGCCTGTGTGGAGGCCTGCAAGGTGGGGGCCCTGACCTACGGCGACTGGGAGGAGGCCCAAGCCGGGAAGGCCCGGGAATTTGCCCAGGCAGTATTTGCCGGTCTGACCCAGGCCGAGCCGCGGCTGACCCCGCCGGACACGGTGCGGCTCTGGCGGGCGCTGGGGTAGTACGCAGAGGGAGGGGCAGGGGTCGGTAACCCTGAGCCTCCTTCCTTACAGTAACTTTCCAAAAACGCCATCATGTCCAGCACGCCGGCCGTGGCCGTGAGCCACCTGTACAAATACTTCCCGCTCTTCAGCCTGGGGCGCCTGGTCACCGGGCGCTGGCGGGAGGGCGTGTGGGCTCTGCGGGAGGTGAATTTCGAGCTCCAGCCCGGCGAAAGTCTCTGCCTGCTGGGTCCCAACGGCTCCGGTAAAACCACCCTGATCAAACTCGTCGCCACCCTGCTCACGCCTTCCGGGGGGAAAATTTTCATCCAGGGCATAAATGCCCTGAAGGCTCCGCTGGCGGCCCGCCGCCGGCTGGGCTACATCACCTGCAACGAATCGAGCTTCTACGGCCGGCTGAGCGGCTGGCAAAACCTGGCCTTTTTCGCGCGCCTCCATAACCTGGACCCCAAAGAGGCGGTCCCGCCCCTGGCCGCCACCCTGAAACTCAGCGAATACCTGGACCGGCGCTTTTTCACCTATTCTTCCGGCATCAAGCGCCGCTTCGACCTCGCCCGGGGCCTGCTGCACCGGCCGGACATCCTGCTGCTGGACGAACCCACCACCAACCTGGACCCCATCAGCGCCGCGGAGGTGCGGGAGTTGCTGGGCCAGCTCCAGGGCCAGGGCAAGACCATGATCGTGGTGACCCACCGGCTGGAAGAGGCGGACCGCCTGGGAGGACGGACGGCCATTGTCCGGGAGGGCCGTTTCCAGGAATTGACCCGGATGCCGGGAGAAAATCTGGAGGACCTTTACCGCCGGCGGGTGAGCGAGGACCGACATGAGGCTCCGTAAGGTCTGGGCCTTTTTCCACCGCGATTTCCTGTGGGACGTGAGCTATCCATTCAACTTTGCCTGGCGGTTCGCCTCCATCCTGTTCAACCTGGTCACCTTTTACTTCCTGGGGCAGCTTATCGCCGGCGGCGCCTCGCCATACCTGGCCGCCTACGGCGGGCTTTACTTTCCTTTCGTCATGGTGGGCCTGGCCCTGTCCAGCTTCCAGGGCGTGGCGCTCATCTCCATCTCCCAGACCATCTCCTACGGCATGTACACCGGCACCCTGGAAGCCATGCTGGCGACCCCCACCAGCCTGTCCACCATTGTTTTCGCCTCGGTGCTCTATCCCTTTGTCTCGGCCCTGCTGGAGATCGCCGTTTACCTGCTGTGCAGCGCCATCTTCTTCGGGCTGCCGCTGGCTCAGGCCAATCTTCCCGCCGCGGCCCTGCTGCTGGCCCTGACCCTTTTGGCCCACCTGCCCCTGGGCATTCTCTCCGCGGGCTTTCTCCTTCTCTTTAAACGGGGGGACCCGGTCACCATGCTGATGGGGCATGTGTCCGGACTGGTGGCCGGGGTGTACTTTCCCCTGCAGGTGCTGCCCGGCTGGCTGCAGACTGTGGCCCAATTCCTGCCCTTCACCCATGCTTTGGAGGGCCTGAGGCAGGCGGTTTTAAACGGCCGGGGATTGGCTGCCCTGGGTTCGCAGGTCACTATCCTGGGGCTTTTCGCCCTGGTCCTGACGCCCATCAGTCTGGCCCTGTTCGCCTGGGCCGTGCGCCAGGCCAAACGCCTGGGCACCCTGTCGCAGTTCTAAAAGCGAGGGAGGGGGCCAGGGTTGATGGCGCAGCTTTCCAGCCTGCGCACCTTTTTTGCCCTTCCTCACCCTCATCCCCCAATATCTTCCCAAGAAAAAAGGCCGGGGCTGGCAGGCGTTGAGCCTTTCTGTCCCGGCCTTTTCTGGCGCCAGAGGATTGCACAAAGATTCCGGAAGAGGCGCGAGGGGCCGCGTCCCTGCGCGCCCTCCCCCGGGAAAACCCCTACTGAAACACCACCGGCGGAGCGTTGCTTTTACGGGCGACGATGTCGCCGATGACGTAGGCGGTTTCCTGGAGGCCCTGGAGGCGCAACAGGATGTCGCTCTCCAGGCTGGGTTCCACGGCCAGGATGAGGCCGATGCCGTTGTTGAAGGTGCGCAGCATTTCCTCCCGGGGGATGTGTCCTTTTTCCTGGATGAGCCGGAAAATGGGCGGCACGGGCCAACTGCCCAGACGGACGACGGCCTGGCAGGATTTGGGCAGGATGCGGGGCAGGTTGTTGGTGATGCCGCCGCCGGTAATATGGCAGATGCCCGCCAGGGGGAAATCCCGCAGGACGTTGAGCACTGTCTCCACGTAAATGCGGGTGGGTTTGAGCAGTTCCTCCCCCAAAGGGACGTCCAGGGGAGGCACCTGGTCGAAGACGCCGAAGCCATGCTGTTCCAGCAGCACCCGGCGCACCAGGGAAAAGCCGTTGGCGTGCAAACCGCTCGCGGCCAGGCCGATGAGACGGTAGCCCACGGCGATGTCGGAGCCGTCGATGAGCTGGTCCCGCTCCACCACTCCCACCACGAAGCCGGCCAGGTCATATTCCCGGGGCTGGTAGAGGCCGGGCATTTCCGCGGTCTCGCCGCCGATGAGGGAACAGCGGGCCTGACGGCAGCCTTCGGTGACGCCTTCGATGATCTGGGTGGCCGTGGCGGGCGAGAGCTCCCCCATGGCCAGGTAATCCAGGAAAAACAGGGGCGTGGCCCCGTGGACCAGGATATCGTTGGCGCACATGGCCACCAGGTCGATGCCGATGGTGTCATGGCGGTCCATGAGGACGGCAATCTTGATTTTGGTGCCCACGCCGTCGGTGGCGGTCACCAGGACGGGGTCCTTATACTTGTTGATATTCAAGTGAAAAAGACCGCCGAAGCCGCCGATTTCCCCCAAGACGCCGGTGCGGTAGGTGGACTTCACCATGGGCCGGATGCTTTCCACAAAGGCATCGGCCTTGTCGATGTCCACCCCGGCTTCCTTATATGTGATGGGTTCGTTCATCCCCCCAGCCTCCCCCTGTGGACTCTTACACCACCAGGCGCCGGTTTGGGGCCGGTCCTCAGCCCCGCAGTCACCCCGGCGTCCTCAGGATTTCTCCTCCTCCTCCGGATAGCACTGCTCGCAGACCGCTGCCGGTTCTTCCCCCTCATGGCCGCACTGGGGGCACTGCCACCGCTCCTCCTGGAGGCGGTAATCCCCCCCTTCAATGCGGATGGCCTTGCCCGTCACCAGGGCTTCGGCGATGTTATGGCGGGCCCGGGCCAGCATCCGGGTGACGGTGGGCCGGGAAACTTTCAATTGCCGGGCGGCCTCGGCATGGTTCAGGCCCAGAAAGTCGGTAAGGCGCACCGCCTCCAATTCGTCTACGGTGATGACCGTCTGCTCCAGGACCTTGAGGGGAATACCCTGGGGCTTAAAAAAGGTAACCCCCGGTTCCTGTTCTATATAGCGGCATTTTTTGGGTCGTGCCATATCCTCGCCGTTATCTTCAGCTCATCTTAATTTTTTAATGTTCACAAGGGTGCCTGTCAAGGAGAATCGGCCTGTCCCCTGCCGTCTGGAGAGATCAGGGATTGACCCCGGCTAAAATTGCCTTTATGCTAACCGCAAAACCGGGATGATCCCCTCGGTAAGCCATCGGTCGTCCCCCCAAAAGGTCGGCACTGTTCATGCAACCAGTCTCAGTATACCGCCAAGAGGTGGAAGACTGCGCCCGTTTCCTGGCCCTGCGGCTGGACCCCCGGCCCAGGTGGGCCGTGGTCATGGGCACAGGCCAGAAGCTGCTGGCCTCCCAGCTGGAGGGGCGGCAGTCCCTGGCTTATGAGGAACTGCCCCACTTTCCCCGGGCCACCAGCCCCAGCCACCGGGGGCGCCTTTCCTGGGGGCGCCTGGAAGACGAGCCCCTCATGGTTCTGGAGGGCCGGTTTCACGCCTACGAGGGGCACACCCTGCGCCAGGTGACTCTGCCGGTGCGGGTTATGGCGGCCCTGGGGGTCAAGGCGCTGGTGCTCACCAACGCCGCGGGCGGTCTCAACCTCAATTTTCGGGCCGGTGAGTTGATGCTGATTGCAGACAACCTCAACAT
>CAZFWX010000043.1:0-24913 GCA_964522695.1 uncultured Desulfobacterales bacterium | reverse complement strand
AGGAGATCAAGGCCGGGCAACCCGGCCGCCCCCTTGTTCCCAGGCGGCAATCGCCCAACGCCAGGGGATATCTACAGAATCAGGTCATTTTTCAGGAGGCCTGCCGGGAGGAGACTGTCAGCCCGGCAGGCCTTTGTTTTTTGGTGGGCAAACTTCGGCAACGGCTAAAAATAGGAGGAATCATGATGGGTTGGCGCACATACCTGGCCGGCGCAATTCTTTTGGCAGTTTTCCTGGTTTACGGGGCCTGTCCCCTTGAGGCCTTGGCCACCCCGGCGGATCACCTGACCGTTTCCGGCGTGGTGAAAAACCCCCAGGGGAAAGGCGTAGCCGAAGTGACCGTGGAGGTGCTGGTGAACGGCAAGCCCCTTAAACCAACCGGGGCTGATGAGATCGTCACCGGCAAGGGGGGAAGCTTTCTGGCCGAATTTGCCCTGCCCCCGGGGACGCTCCCCCAGGCCCGGGTGGAGGTGCAGGCCCACAAGCCGTCCTGGCGGCCCCTGGCCCCCAACGAGGTGCAGGTTTTGCCCGCCGGCACCGGCGCTGACGGCAACCCGCGCTTTCAGGCCACCCAAACCCTCAACTTCAGCCGCCAGATCACCCCGGCCTTCTGGATCGCGGCCGTGGTGCTGCTCCTGGTCTACGCCGTCATCGCCGCAGAGCTCATGCACCGGACCCTGGCGGCCTTTCTGGGCGCTTCCCTCATCATGTTCATCAGCTACACCGCCGGCACCTTCGACAAAAGCTGGTTCATCCTCTCCTTTGCGGACGCCATGGGGGCCATCGACTTAAACGTCATCTTCCTCCTCATGGGCATGATGATCATCGTCGGCGTGCTGAAAAAGACCGGGCTCTTCCAGTGGCTGGCCTTCAAGTCCTTTGCCCTGGCCCGGGGCAACGTCGTCGTCCTGGCCTGCATCCTCATGGTGGTCACGGCCGTCGCCTCGGCCTTCCTGGACAATGTCACCACCATGCTGCTGATGATTCCGGTGACCATCGAAATCGCCGTCACCCTGAATATCAACCCCATCGCCCTGCTCATCCCCGAGGTCTTCGCCAGCAACGTGGGCGGCACGGCCACGCTCATCGGCGACCCGCCCAACATCCTGATCGGCTCCTATGCCAAGCTGAGCTTCCTGGATTTCGTGATGAATCTCACTATCATCGTCATCGTCTGCATGGTGGCGACCCTGATCTATTATGTCTTCTGGTACCGCAAGGCCTACAGCCAGGGCGGGGTGGCGGATGTGCAGCGCACCATCGCCTACCTGCGGGAGGAATACAAGATCACGAACGGCCGGCTCCTGGCCTACTCCCTGGGCCTTTTGGCCTTCACCATTTTCCTCTTCATCATTCACGGCGTGCTGCACATGGAGCCCGCCATCGCCGCGCTGACGGGGGCCATGGTGCTTTTGGCCGTCAGCCGGGTGGACATCGTCGAGATGCTGGAGCACGAGGTGGAGTGGCCCACCCTCATGTTCTTCGCGGCCCTGTTTATCGTTATCGCCGGGGCCGAGTCCACGGGCCTCATCCAGATCATCGCCGAATGGGTGCGGGACGTCTCCCGGGGGAACCTCACCCTGGCCGTGATCATGGTGCTGTGGGTGAGCGCCATCGCCAGCGCCATGATCGACAACATCCCCTTCACCGCCACCATGCTGCCCATCATCGCCTTCCTGAACCAGACCATCCCCGGGGCCGAAGGCGGGGTGCTGTGGTGGGCCCTGGCCCTGGGGGCCTGCCTGGGGGGCAACGGCACCCTCATCGGCGCCAGCGCCAACGTGGTCACCGTGGGCCTGGCGGAAAAGGCGGGCTACCACATCTCCTTCCTGGGCTACATGAAGGCCTGCTTCATCCCCATGCTCATCACCGTGGCCCTGGCCATGGTCTACCTGCTGGCCTTTAAGATGCCGGGGTGAGGTGTGTCATCCCGACAAAAGCATGACCAGCCGGGAAAAGGAGATCTGGCGGACCCGGAAATAGTGATTAAATTACAAAGCGGCGGAAGACAAGCCTCAAGCACTGGATAAGCTTTGTCCGCCAAATCGCTGCACAAGGGAGCAAACATGCAAGTTTTAGGAATTTCCGGCAGTCCCAGGAAAGAAGGCGTCTCCGGCGTCACCAAGCTGGTGCGCACGGTGCTGGAGGCCTGCGGTTGCCAGTATGAACTCGTCTCCCTGCGGGGCAAGAACATTTCCGGCTGCATCGCCTGCCTGGGGTGCGTGGAGGACAACGTCTGCAAGGTGCAGGACGATCTGACTCCTCTGCGGGACCAGATCGTGGCGGCCGAAGCCCTTGTTATCGGCGCGCCCAACTATTACACCGGCCTCAATGCAATAACCCATGCCCTCCTGGAACGCTTTTTCCAGTTCCGGCACCGGGAAGGCAGCCTCCTGTGGGGCAAACTGGCCGTGGTCATCGGCGTGGGGGGCACCATGGGCCAGGCCCCGGCCGATGAGATAGAGAAGTTTCTGGCCTACAATTTCATCGACACCATCGCCAAGGTCACCGCCCAGGGAGCGGCCTCCTGCTACTCTTGCGGCTACGGAGAGACCTGCGGTGTGGGCATACCCCGGTTTCTCTACGGCGAAGGGGTAAAGATCACCCCGGAGATAATTCCGGACGTGAGCCGGCAGCCGGAGACCATGCAGGCGGCCCAGGCCGCCGGCCGCCTTTTGGGGGAGCGCCTGCGCCAGGGGGTGGACCGCCAGGCGGTGACTCAGAAAATGATGCAAGCCATGATGGAGAAATTCAAGGGTTCGGCCTGAGGGCTTTTTTCTTCCAGCATAATCACAAAGACGGTGCTGCGCCTGGGTCTGGCCACCGGACCGGCCCTGTCAGGCCATTTCAGGGCCACCGGAGCGATGAAGACCTTCCGGGCAGGACCGGCCGAGAATACACTGATAAAAAAACAAAGCCCTGGAACCTGATAGGCTCCGGGGCTTTTGCCATATCTAAAAACCATGCCCGATGGCGAGCGTATTATTTAGTTAGCCCGGCATGTCTTTCATCGTCTTGGTGGCTGGGGACGGAGTCGAACCGCCGACACGCGGATTTTCAGTCCGCTGCTCTACCGACTGAGCTACCCAGCCACGGTCATCTATTTTTTCTATCTTTTGCTTCCTGCCTTGTCAAGCGGAAATCACATCTTGCCAAGGCCGGCCATTCCAGCGACAATAGATGCGTAGAGACTAAGGCTTCAGGAACTGGCCGGGGGGCCGTGCATTTTGGCCGCCTGCCCAGACTGCCCGGCGCCAACCACCTCAAGGCAGATGCACACCCAGGGCTCCCAATCCAACCCGCGTATTCTCCTGGCCGGCGGCGCCGCGGCCCCGCTGCGCGAACTGGCCGAGCATCTGCAGGAGAACGGCTACGCCGTCAAGGCCCGGCCCCCCCTGGAAGCGCCTTCGTTTTGCCGGACCGAGCCCTTCGATTTGGTGATCCTCTTCATCGACCCCAGCCAGGACGGCGACCTCATCCGCATCTTTAAAAGCTCGCCCCAGCTCCAGGAACTGCCCCTGGTGGTGGGGGTCCTGGACCATGACGCCGGGGGCGCGGCCCAGGCCCTGGAGTTGGGGGCCGACGAGTTTCTACTGCCGCCGTTTCACCCGCCGGAGGTGTTGGCCCGGGTGGCCGTGCTGCTCAAGCTGCGGCGGGACCGGGCTCTTTTGCTCTCTTCCCGCCAGGATTTCTCGCGCCTTTTCCGGGAAAGCGGCCACCCCCTGTTCTGCTGCGAGCGTCAGGGCTCCTCGTGCCGGATCAATCCCGCCCTGCTGCGCCTTTTGGGGTATCCCGAAGGCCGCGATCCCGGTCCGCTGGCCCCGGAGCGCCTCTTTTGCACCCCGGAGGACCAGCAGCGTTTCCAGGCCCTTTTGTCCGGGGGAGCCCCAGGCCAGGAGTTGAAAGTCTCGTTGCGCCACCGCAGCGGCGCGCCCGTGGTGGTGCTGGTGCGGGATTTGGCCCAGGCCGGCGGCGAAAGCGACACCGTGAGCTTCCAGGTGGAGCCCGTGGGAACCTCCTCCCCCCTGAAAAAGGCCCTGCACGGCCTGGTGGAGACTTTTCTGCCCACCGCCCGGGACTACCTGGCCCTGCTGCACCTGACGCCGCTGTTGGGCGGCAGGTATAAGAAAGTGAAAAAGCTGGGGCAGGGCAGTTACGGCGAAGTCTGGCAGGTGCTGGACACCGAAGTCCTGAGTCCCGACCGCCTCTACGTGGCCAAAATCCCGTTTTCCGTCAAGGCCAACGCCAAGTTCCGCAAGGAAGCCACCATCTGCCAGAAGCTCTCCCCCCACCCAGGGGTCATCCGGCTCATTGAGACCATAGAGGAAGAAGGTAAGGTCATTCTCATCCAGGAATTCGCCGCGGGCGAAACTTTGGGCGACCTGCTCACCCGGGAACTGCCCCGGCCCCTGGTGGAGAGCCTCATCATGCAGCTCATCGATGTGGTGGCCCACGCTCACCGGCACCGCATCATCCACCGGGATATCAAACCCCACAACCTCATCATCCAGCCCGACGGCACGCTCAAGCTTCTGGATTACGGCGCGGCCAAGATCCTCAAGGACAAGGACATCGGCGCCACCATGGTGGGCTCCCGGCCCTTCATGGCCCCGGAGCAGATCATGGGACAGAGCGAGCGCCGCAGCGACATCTGGGCCATCGGCGTGCTCATGTACCTGTTGTACACCGGCGACATGCCCTTCTACAGCGAACTGGAAAAGGTGCTCATCGACCTCATCCTGGAGCAGGAGCCGGCGCCGCCCCGGGAACTGGACCCCGACATTGACCCGGAAATGGAACGCATCATCCTGAAGTGCCTGAAAAAGAACCTTGACGAGCGCTATCCCGACGCCCAGGCCCTGAAGGCCGATCTTCTGGCCCACTTTCCGGATTATGGCCAGAAAGTGCAAGGATAATTATGGATCCCATCACCCATGCCGCCGCCGGCCTGGCCATTTCCCAGGTGCTGCCCGGTCCCTCCCGGGGACTCAGCGCCCTGGCCGGCCTGGCCTTCGCGTTGCTGCCCGATATCGATTATCTCCTGACCTTTTATGACCGCCTGGCCTTCTTGCGCCACCACCGCGGCTTTACCCACAGCATCATCGCCCTGCCCCTGCTGGCCCTTTTGGGGGCCTTGCTGGGGCGTCTCCTGGGGGGGCCCCGCTGGTTCCGCCCCCTGTTCTGGCTGGGTGTGGCGGTGCTGGCCAGCCACCTGCTACTGGACTGGGCCACCAGTTACGGCACCCAGCTTTTAAACCCCCTCAGCAACGAAAAGTTCAGCCTGGACTGGCTGTTCATCATCGATCCGGTCATGACCCTGATCCTGGCGGGCGGGGCCCTGTCCCTGTTCAGCGCCGTTTATTACCGCCAGATCGCCCTGGCGTCCCTGGTGCTGGCCGGCTGCTATTTTCTGTTGTGCGGCTTCTCCCATCATCAGGCCCTGACCGCGGCCCGCCAGGCCCTGGGCCCTGGCGCGGTGCGTCTTGCGGCTCTCCCCCAGCCCCTGTCCTGCCGGCGCTGGCACCTTATTGCCTGGACTCCCACGGAGGTGCGCCAGGCCTTCTTACGCCTGCCAGTTACGGGTCTTTGGGGCGCGAAAGTCCAGACCCTGCCCGGACCGGACACGAACCTGGCCGGGCTCAATCCCCAGGCCCCGGAGGCGGATTTTCACCCCCCTGAGCGTCTGGAGGTCTTCACCTGGCGAAGCCTGAGCTGGCCCCGGGAAACCCTGGCCCCGGAGGCCCGGCGTTTGCTGGATATCTATCTGGACTTCACCCGCTTCCCTATATTGTTCAAGACCGAACCGGTCCCCGGGGGCGCCACCCTCACCTGGATGGACCTGCGCTTCACCGTGCCGGGCCGGTCCTTCCCGTTCATCTTTAAGGTGACTCTGGATAACTGCGGCCGCCTGGCCTCCTGGCGCATGGGGACGGGCGGTTTCTCCAGCGCCGGCTCTCAAGAAAAGGGAGGCTCCTGAAAAATTTCCCCACCGATCCCTTGTCAAGATGGCATCGAGGAATTATTAATATCCACTAATTGTCGGGAAACCGGAAAGATACGCTCGGCATCGCGGTCCCGGACGGATTGCGGTGCACCTCATCTTCATTCGGCATCCTATCTTTGACCCTGGAGGTTGCAGCATGGCCGACGATATATTGGAAAAGGGGGCAATCCTGCAAAGGGACCGGGAAACCTTCGCCATCGCCCCCCATATCCCGGGCGGCATCATCACTGATCTCAATCTGCTGCGGAAAATCGCCGACGTGGCGGAAAAATATGACGTCAAGGCAGTCAAACTCACCTCCGCCGACCGCTTCGCCCTGATAGGGCTCAAGCCCGATGACATCGATAAGGTCTGGCAGGAACTGGGACTGGACGTGGGCGCGGCCATCGGCCTGTGCGTGCGCTCCGTCAAGATCTGCCCCGGCACCACCTACTGCCGTTTAGGGATGCAGGACGCGGTGGGTCTGGGCCTTAAAATGGACGAGATCTACCACGGCATGGCCCTGCCCTATAAATTCAAGATGGGCGTCTCGGGCTGCCCCAACAATTGCGCCGAAAGCCCCATCAAGGACATCGGTCTGGTGGGCATGAATAAAGGCTGGCGGGTGATGGCGGGCGGCTACCTTTCGGGCATCAAACCCCGGCTGGCCGACCTCATTGCCGTTGACCTGAGCGATGAGCAGGCCCTGGACCTGACGGCCCGCATTGTGGAATGGTACAGACAGGCGGACAAGAAAAAGCGCCTGGGCCGGGTCATCGACGAAGTGGGCCTGGACAGCTTCAAGGCGGACCTGGGTTTGCCCACAGGCTAGGCCGGGGCCAGTTGCGTCCGGGAAGGTTTATTCTTCCGGCATGAAACTGAAATGGCATTGCTTGGCCGCAAATAGGACATCTACCGGTTTATTTTTAGGCGGAGTTTTCCCCCGACCGCGGAAAATGGCCGGTTATGCCGGAATTTTCCCTCTCCCCTGGCAGGGGAGAGGGTCAGGGTGAGGGGTGCAAGTTTTGTCCCCCCTCACCCCAGCCCTCTCCCCCCAAAATCGGGGGGAGGGGGAAATGGGTTGCGGCCCGTCATGCCCGCATAACCCGGTCAAACCCCTTAATGTTTAAATAATATCGTGTTATCCGGAGACAGGGGAATTTCTACCGGAACCTATTAGGATTTAACAGGATTTAGAAAACCCTTGCTTCCCTAAAAAGACTTTTGCAGAGATCCATTATTCACACGTTTCAATCCGGGAGGCGCTGCCTGGCATTCATCTGCCTGGCCCTCCTGATGGGCCTCTGGCCGGAGGAGGGCGGCGCCGTGGATCGGCAAGCCCTGCGTGAGCGCCTGCTCAACCATCTCTCCTATCTGAGCGTCACCCTGGGGGAGCGCTCCATTTATCGCCCTGACACCCTCAAGGCCGCAGAGGACTATGTCTTTCGGGAGTTTGCGGCCATGGGGCATGCACCCCGGCGCCAGACCTTTATCTGCCAGCGCCAGGAAGTCGGCAACGTCATCGCCGGGGAACCCCGAGCCCAGGGTTATTATCTCCTGGGGGCCCACTTCGATACGGTGGCCGGCAGCCCCGGAGCCGACGATAATGCCAGCGGCGTGGCTGTGCTTTTGGAGACGGCCCGCCTGGTGCAGGGGGAAGCCCTGCCCCGGCCCTGGGTCTTCGTCGGCTTCACCACGGAAGAACCGCCGGCATACTTCACCCCCTACATGGGCAGCCGGGTTTACGCCCGCCAGGCCAAAAAGGACGGCCACCAGATCCTGGGCATGATCTGCCTGGAATCGGTGGGCTACTACCGCCAGGAGCCCCAAAGCCAGACTCTGCCCCTGACCCTGCGCCTGATGGGCTATCCCACCACGGGGAATTTCATCGGCATTGTCAGCGACTGGCGCTCCCGGCCCTTGATGCAGGGTCTGGAGGCCGCCCTGAAAGCCACCTCAGCACTGCCGGTGCAGGCCCTGGCCGTGCCTCTGAGCGGCAACATCCTGCCGGAGACGCGCTTAAGCGACCACGCCAATTTCTGGGACGAAGGCTACCCCGCGGTGATGGTCACCGACACCGCCTTTTTCCGCAACCCCAATTACCATACGGAGCGGGACCGGCTGGACACCCTGGACCTGGAGGCCATGACCGATCTCACCCTGGGCCTGGCCCGTTTCCTGCGCCAGGCGCAGTGAGGAAGATGGCGCGATGACTTGAAGGAGGGGGCCAGGGGCTTTTCCAGGCAAAGACGCCTGCGCCGCTGGCATCTGCTTTCCCCTACAAAATAAAATCCATGATACAATAAGCGTATGAGTGAAAAATCACGATTTCTGGGCAAGATTCGCCAGGACCCCGGCGAGGCCCTGGCCCGCGGGCCCCGGGAAGTCATGGAGACCATCTGGCGGGAATATCTGCAGGAGGTCCTGGAGGTCTCCCAAAAGAGCGGACGCTACCGGATTCTGCGGGTGGCCATCGAAACCGCGGGGGATTTCCCTCAGGCCTACCGCGAGTGGAATGACTGGCCGCCTGCCACCCGCTCTCAGACCTGGCGCCGCCTCATCGCCGCGGCCCGGGCCGAAATAGAGAGCAGAGGCAATGTCTGCGTCCGCTGCGGCGAGTGCTGCGAAAAGAGCAGCCCCACCCTCCTGGTGGCCGATCTGCCCCTTTTGGAGCAGGAGGTGATCAGCTTCGGGGATGTCTACACGCTGCGGGCCGGCGAAAAGGGCACCGGCCGGGACGGCACGGTAATGGATCTGTCCGCGGAGCGCCTGAAAGTCCGGGAAGTCCCCGGCACGAGGCAATGCTGGTTTTACCGCGCTCCGGACCAGACCTGCCGCATCTACGACCAGCGCCCCGAACAGTGCCGCCGCCAGCAGTGCTGGGGCGAAGAGGCCATAGAACCGACTCCGGAGGAATTTCTGAACCGCCGCCACCTGTTTGCCCGGGTGCCGGAAATGTGGGACCTGATCCAGGCCCACGAGAAGCGCTGCGGGTTAAAGGCCGTGCGCCAGGGTCTGGCCGGCCTGGCCGAAGGCCGGGAGGAGGCCGCGGAACCCCTCTTCGAGGCCCTGCATTTCGACCACTACCTGCGCCAGATGTTGGTGGACGACTGGGGATTGTCGCCGCTGACCACGGAGTTGCTTTTGGGCAGACCCATCAAAAACGTGGTCCAGGACTTCGGCTACCGGGCCGTCCTCACGCCCGAGGGCGTCTTCCGCCTGGAACTCATGGAAAAAGTCTAAACGTCATACCGGGCCAGGCGATTTTACAAAGGACAGGGAAGCGGCTTCCCTACCCTTCTGCCCGGATCATCCTGACCTTGCCTTCCTTCCCGAGTACTCTGCGACAATCACGGAGAACGGCCGCCCCCGGCTGTATCTTGCCGGCGAGGGCGCCTGTTCCACAGTCTTTTGTGATTAAAGAAAATGCTGGCAGGTTAGAAGCGATTTTCGCAGAGGTCTTTTCCTGGAAAAATTTCCAACTTTTGCCAAAAACACCTCACCCCTGGTCCAGGCAGGCCAGCAGGCGGTCCCACAGGAGGCCCCGGCCTTCATGGGTGACTGCGGAAAACCAGGTGAAGCGCTCCGGCGCCACGCCGTAGGGAGTGAGCCGCCCCGCCACTTCCTTGAGTCGCCTGGCCCGCTCCCCTTTCTTCAGCTTGTCCGCCTTGGTGAGCACCGGAATCACCTGCCTGCCCCAGGCCGTCAGGCGTTCCCACAGGAAGAGCTCTTCCTCCCCGGGCAGGCGCCGGCCGTCCTGGAGAAAGACCACTGCGGCCAACTGGCGCCTGCCTTCCAGGTAGCCCATGACCAGATCGCCCCAGCCCGCCTTGAGTTCCCGGGAAACCGCGGCGTAGCCGAAGCCCGGCAGGTCCACAAAGTTCCAGACGCCGTTGATGAGAAAGAAATTGAGGGCCCGGGTGCAGCCCGGCTTGGAACTGGTGCGCACCAGCTTCCGCCGTGCCAAAAGGCCGTTGATGAGCGAGGATTTCCCCACGTTGGAGCGGCCCAGGAAGGCCACTTCCGGCAGGGCCCCGCCGGGCAGTTGATCCAAGCGGTGCACGCTGAGCAGCAATTCAGCCGTCTTGATCTTGGGAATCGCCATGGCTTAAAGACCTTGGCTGCGGCCAGGGCCTCTCTCCTGAAGCAGTCTCTCGGCAAGAGACCGGTGGAGAGGGCCTCCGCGCCCGCCAGATTTGGGCGGCCAGTGACGTCGGCCCACCCCTTGCGCCTGATTTTTCATTATATCGGAAAGACAAACGCTTCCCTCCCCATTTTCCCAAGGCCCCCTGTTTCGCATTGGGATTGATCCGGTGAGCCGCCCGCCCCTTTCTGCCATTTCTATTGACGGCCCCGCCATTTCCGGATATTGATAGACCATGACGCAGGAACGCCGCGGACTCTGGCTGGCCCACGGGTTGTGGTTTTATTTCTGGCTGGTGCCCCTCACCGCCTTTGCCGGGCTTACCGCCCTGTACCTCAGCATTTTTGACCGCTGGGGCTTGTTGGCCATGAAGGTGGGCCGCTGGTGGGCTTCCAGCGTTCTCAAGGTCTGCGGCATCCCTGTTACGGTGGAAGGCCTGGAGTATCTGGAACCGGACCAGCCCTACGTCTTTGCGGCCAACCACCGCAGCCAGTTCGACATCTTCGTTCTCTACCACGCTCTGCCCGGCAAGTTCAGCTGGCTGGCCAAAAAATCCCTTTTCAGCGTGCCCATTTTCGGGCAGGCCATCTCCCGGCTGGGATCCATCCCCATCGACCGCTCCAACCTCCAGGAGGCCATTCGCAGCCTCAATCTGGCCGCCGAGCAGGTGCGCTGGGGACGCTCCCTCATCGTTTTTCCCGAGGGCACCCGCAGCACCACCCGGGAACTGTTGCCCTTCAAAAAAGGCGTCTTCGTCATGGCCGTCAATTCCGGCCAGCCCATCGTCCCCGTGACCTTAAACGGCACCGGCCCCATCCAGCCAAGGGGCAGCCTCATGGTGAGACCCGGACCGGTCAAAGTCGTCATCTCCCCGCCCATTCCCACCACGGACTACCAGCGTAAGCGCAAGGAAGAACTGATGGCCAAGGTCAGGGAGGCCATCGCCGCCAATTATGACCCCGACTACCCCTATGGACCCGGCGCTTCCCTCGGCTAATTGGGTTGACCTGACCTTCCTGGGGGGCCTGGGCGAAATCGGCCTCAACTCCCTGACCATAGAAACCGAGGATTGCCTGGTGGTGGTGGACACGGGGCTCATGTTCCCGGAAGACCACATGCTGGGCATTGATATCGTCATCCCGGATTTCGCCTACTTACAGGAGCGCCGGGACAAAGTGGCCGCGGTGGTACTCACCCACGGGCACGAAGACCACATCGGCGCCCTGCCCTTCCTGTTGCGGGAATTCCCCGTGCCGGTGTACGGCACGCCTTTGACCCTGGCCCTGGTGCGGGAAAAGCTCAAGGAACACGGCCTCCTGGAGGAGTCCGACCTGCGGGTCATCCGGCCCCGCACGCCTCTGTCCATGGGCCCCTTCACCTTCGAGTTCATCGCCGTGTCCCATTCCATTGTGGACGGCGTGGGCTTCGCGGTGGACACTCCCCAGGGCGTCATCGTTCACTCCGGCGACTTCAAGATCGACCAGACCCCCATCTCCGGCGGGGCCATGGACTTGAACCGCTTCGCCCATTTCGGGGAACGGGGGGTTTTGGCGCTTCTGTCCGACTCCACCAATGCCGAGCGGCCGGGCTACACCCTGTCGGAACGGGAGATCGGCCGCACCCTGGAGGAGCTGGTGCGGGAGGCCGAGGGCCGGGTCATTGTCGCGGTCTTCGCCTCCCACATCCACCGCTTGCAGCAGATCGTCCGCATCGCCGCCAAATTCGGGCGAAAAGTGCTGTTCAACGGCAAGTCCATGGTCTTAAACACCCGCCTGGCCCGGGAATTGGGGTACCTGGAGGTCCCCGCCGACCTGGAGATCACCGTGGGGGACCTGGGCCGCATCCCGCCGGAGAAGACCCTCATCGTCACCACCGGCAGCCAGGGCGAGCCCTTAAGCGCCCTGGCCCGCATCGCCCTGGAGGCCCACAAGCAGATCCACATCCAGCCGGGAGACCTGGTCATCCTCTCCTCCAAGTTCATTCCCGGCAACGAACGCGCCATCAGCACGGTCATCAACAACCTGTATAGGCTGGGGGCCGAAGTGGTTTACGAGGAAGTGGCGGACATCCACGTCTCCGGCCACGCCTCCCAGGAGGAGTTGAAGCTCTTGCTGAACCTCACCCGCCCCCAATACTTCATTCCCATCCACGGGGAGATGCGCCACCTGGTGAAGCATGGCCGCCTGGCCCGGGCCGTGGGCATCCCCGCGGACCGGCGCATCCTGGTGAAAAACGGCGACCAGGTACGCTTTGACCATAAGGGCGGCCGCATCCATAAACAGGTGGAGGTGGGCCGGGTCTTTGTGGACGGCAAGGGGGTGGGGGACGTCTCCCGCATCGTGCTGCGGGACCGCCGCCACCTGGCCAGCGACGGCCTGGTCATCGCCATGGCGGCCATCGACCCGGTGGGCAAAAAGCTCCTCACCGAACCGGACCTGGTGACCCGGGGCTTCGCCCTGGAAGAGGAACAGGCGCCGCTGCTCACCGAAGCCCGGAAAATCTTTCAAGACATTGTGCTGCGGGGCTTGTCCGAGCCCACCCAGGACTGGCTGGAAATCCAGACCCAGGCTGGGAAAGCCCTGCGCAAGCTCTTCTTCAAAACCCTGGAACGCCGCCCCATGATCCTGCCGCTGATTTTGACGATGTGAGGGAAGATAGGGAGACAGAAACGCCGTGATGCCGAAATGGACTGAGATTCTTCCGTCTTGCCAGCCTGCGTATCCCCCCTTGGTGTGAGGGGGCTGGGGGGAGGGGGTACGTTGAGGCGATTGCCTCATATTTCACCCCCACCCCGACCCTCCCCCATCAAGGGGGAGGGAGTATAAAGCTGACTTCCCCGGTGCCCATCAGCCCATCTTCTCAGGAGTAATGGTGGAGATCACCGCCCCTTGCGGGTCCTGCAGCATGAAGAACCGGCCCACCATGGGGATGTCCGTGGGGGGCACGATGATCCGGGCCCCCAGCTTCTGGGCCAGTCTGGCCGTGGCATCCACGTCGTCCACGGTGACATACGCTCCCCAAAAGGGCGAGGCGCTGGGGCACTCGGGCGTCAACTGCATCATCCCGCCCATGCCCTCATCCTTGACCTTGATAATGGTGTAGGTCATATCCCCAAAGGGCATGTCCTCCAACGTCCAGCCAAACAGTTGGGCGTAGAACTTTTTGGCGGCCGGAATATCGGTGGTCACCAGCTCATTCCAGCAAAAGGCGCCATGGGTGGCGGGATCGACGGCCATGGGACATTCCTCCCTGTGCAGGCTTATTGTCGGTTTTGGAGCCCAAGGGCGATGAACATAAGATAATTCCGGTTTCCATCCCCTCAAGGCCGACCGGAACGAGTATCTTCCTCCCCGGCGCCTATAGAGGGTCAGACGTGAGCCCCCCTCGCTCCTTTTCCCCCATCCTTTTGCCGGGAAATATCGACAAGACCCCGCCGGACGCGGTATGATGCGGGCGTTAAACGCCTGGCCATAACCTGGTGAAAGGAGAATGTCGATGCGGAAGGCGACTCACTGGCTGGCCCTGATCCTGGTGTGCACACCTTTGCTTTTCCTGTTCCTGGCGGCGGGGGAAAATTCCCAGGTCCAGGCCCAGGGGATCTGGCCCTGGACCTCCTACCGTCCGGTGGAGGAGATGGATCTGGCGCCTTTGTCCCTCAAAGACCTGGAGATCATGCGCAATGAAATTTACGCCCGCAGGGGCTGGATTTTCGCCAGAGCCGACTTGCAGGGCTACTTCAACAGCCAGCCCTGGTACCGGCCGGCAGGCCCCCCCTGGGACCGGGAGCGGGTCAACCGCATGGTGGAGGGCTCCCTTTCCCCCTTGGAACGGCAGAATATCTCCCGTATCAGCGGTTACGAACGTTTCCGTAAAGGAGGGCGCTGAAGGAGTGGAGATAGGCCGGCGGGGCGGGCCTCCGAGCCTGCCACCTTGAGGCGGCCGGGGACGGCCGCCCGGCCATCACCCGCTTAAGACCAGCATGCAAAGGAAAGTTGCCGAAAGGACTCTGCGACTGGCGGGAGGCGCTGCACTTTCCGCGCTGCAGAATTTTTCATAGCAGGGGGAGTTTAAGGCCCCAGCAGGATATTGATATAAAGATTTCCCTTTTGGGAGCCGCTGCCCACCACCTCAGCCACCCGCAGGCAGGCGCCGTCGCGCACCCCGGGCGGGATGACCAGGTGCAGGGGACGGGCCTGGTTGAGGCTCGGCAGGGACAGATGGCACTCTACGCCCCGGACCGCCAGCCACTGGGGCATCTTCAGGTCCAGGGTCAGGTGCGGCCCCTGTGCAGGGATTAACTCCCAGACCATTTCCGGCGTCCCCTTGCCCTTGAACCATTGCCCCGCCCTGGCCCCCCACATCTGCAACCTCATGATCCAGCGTCTTAAGAGAGTCCTGCGCCTCCCGGGCCTGCCCCTCACGAGTGACTGCCTGCCCGGGAGCAATTTGTGAGCCCTTCGGGACATACTCCGCCATCGCGCCGGACGTCGCCAGGCAAACCCGGCCTGGTGGCGGCAATACCCCGGCGTCCGCAAAACGTCAGGAAGGTTCTGGCAGGACTGGTGGGCCGGAGGAGTGCAGACGCGACTCAACCCCCTGGGCAGCGGAGACGCGGATTCCTGCTGATCGTAGCAGGTCCTTTTCAGCGGATCTTGCAGGATCCGGTAGGCTTCTCCGGCCAGGCGAAACTCTTCCGCCGCCCGGGGATCGTCGGGATTGCGGTCCGGATGCCAGGTAAGAGCCAGTCGCCGGTACGCCCGCTTAATATCCGCAGTGCTCGCACCTCTGACTATCCCCAGGATCCGATAGAAATCCGGGGCCATGGTAGTATGGCAAAGGTCAGGTCAATCAGGGGACTTTTCTTGAACCCCGATAACCTTATCCTTCCTTCATGGGCCTGCGCCATTAACTGAAGCGGCGTGCTCCCGTTCAACTACTTGACCAAATCTTTGAGTTGTTTGCCCGGCTTGAATTTCACTACTTTGGTGGCCGGAATTTTGATGGGTTTGCCAGTCTGGGGATTGCGGCCTTCCCGGGCTTTCCGGGCAGCCACGACAAAGGTCCCGAAACCCGCCAGGGCTAACCGCCCTTTTCCTTTCAGGGTTCCGGACACAGCCTTGATCAACGCGTTGATGGTCTTCTCCGCATCCGCCTTCTTTACCTGGGCGTCTGCCGCCACCTGTGCAATCAGTTCAGCCTTGGTCATACGTTTTCCCCTTATCTCCTTAACATAACACTAAAATTATTAAATTACCCGCCGACACTCCTGCACAGTTCTAAGCAATTAATCCCCTTTTCTGTGGACTCCTCCTTAAATTTTGCTATCCGGCTTCTGCCTGGGATATCCCCCGGCTACGCAACCCGGAAGCCGCATGGTTGTCCCTTGATAGCACAATTTTCTCGATTAGTACAAGAAGAATTCGAGAACTTGCGAAAATAATCTGCCATTCTCACGTTTCAATAGGAATCCCCCTTATGACAAATAAGGTATGGAAGCATTTACCGGGCAGCCCGGCGCAGAAAAAAGGCCGCGCCCAGCCCCATCAGCAGGTGAGGCGACCAGACCGCCAGCAACACCGGCCAGCGGCCCGCCTGGCCCAGGGAGACGGAAAACCCTAAAGCCAGCCAGTAGATGAACATGATCCCCACTCCCAAGGCCACCACCGCCGGGATGGAGGGCTTTTCCCGCCACAGGGCCAGCCCCAGACCCAGGGTGGCCAGCACGAGGGGGGTCAATGCCAGGGCAAAGCGATTATCCAGTTCCACCTTATACGGCGTGGCGTTGTAGCCGTCCCGTTCCAACCTTTCGATGTAACTGTCCAGTTCCCCCAGATCCAATTCCGTAATTTTTCTTTCCAATACGGAAAAATCCTTGGGGGTTTCGGTGAGAACCAGGGAACGCTCCTCGAAGTTCTCCCAGACGTCCTCCCCCTGGTCGAAATGCTGGATAAACCCCTGGTGGAATTGCCAGTGATCGCCCTCCCACTGGGCCTGCTTGGCGGCCACCACTTTCGCCAGTTGAAAGTTGCGGTCGAAGAGATATATCTTGACTCCCTCCAAGGTCTGGGTATCCTTGCGGAAAAGCACGATATTATAAATGGCCTGGTCACCCTTGTACCAGAAGTTCTGTAAGTTGATCAGACTGCGGTCGATCTTTTTCAAAATCTTGACCTCCCAGAAGCGGTTCAACTGGGACTGGCTCCAGGGGATGAGGTAAAGGTTCAGGCACATCAACAGGAGCGTGGCCATCCCGGCCAGCAGAATAACCGGCCGGGTGAGACGCAGGATATCGAGGCCGCTGGTGCGCACCGCCATGGTCTCCCGAGCCCGGGACATCAGACCGAATAAAAGAATCGCCGCCAGCAGCGCCGCCGGCGGCGTTACCTGCCCCAGGGCAAAGGGGACTTTGAAAAGAACGTAGCTCCCCACGCCCCCCAGGCCCACTTCCGACTGGAGCAGACGGTCCAGGCGCTCAAAGATGTCCACCACCAGAAACACGGAAAGAAAGGTCGCCAGACTCAACAGGAAGAGCTTGAGATATTCCCGGGTGACATAATTCTCCAAGATCCGGGGCCGCAAGGCGGGGATGACTTCCATTCTTCCCCTATATCAGAAATACCCTGAAGGCGTAAGGGGGAGAACCGGGAAAAGTGGCGGAGCGCTTCTGTTATGACCGGGAAAGTTCACCAGGCCGGCTGCCCGTATCCCAATCCGGTCCCCCAAGGCCGGAAAGCCTGCAGCGCCATACGGGCAACGTGTCCGCGTTTTTAGTGAGCATCTTGCCATGCGCCTGGGTTTTCATCTTTCCATAGCCGGGTCTCTGGGGCGGGCCCTGGGAGAAGCCCAGCATCTGGGCTGTCAGGCGTTGCAGATCTTCGTGCAGAATCCCCGGGCCTGGCGCTGGCGGGACATTCCGGCCGCCACCCTGGCCGCATTCCGCCAGGAGCGCCGCCGCCTGGGCCTTTCGCCCCTGGTGGTGCACCTCACCTACCTGCCCAATCTGGCCAGCGACGATCGGGCCCTTTACCAGCGTTCCCGGCAGCGGCTGCTGGCGGAATTGGCCCTGGCCCGGGATCTGGCCGCGGACTACCTGGTCTGCCATCCGGGCCATGCGTCCCCTGAGCCCGAAAGCGCACGGCGCCTGGCCCGCACCCTGAAAGCGGTGGTGTCAGCCCTGCCGCCGCCGCCCCTTATCCTCCTGGAAAATACCGCCGGCCAGGGCCGGGAACTGGGGCGTCATCCGGAGGAAATCGCCCGGATCATGGAGCTCAGCCGCGTGCCCCTGGGCCTGTGCCTGGACACGGCCCACGCCTTCGGGGCCGGCTATGACCTGCGCCAGGTTGCGGGTCTGGAGCGCCTCCTGGCCGGCATCGCCCGGGGGCCGGGGCTGGAGCGCCTTAAGGTCATTCACCTGAATGACTCCAAAACGCCGATGGGCTCCTGCCGGGACCGTCACTGGCACCTGGGCCGGGGGGCCATCGGCCTGCCCGGCCTGGCCCGGCTGCTTTCCCACCCTCTGGTGCGCCCGGATGCAGTCATCATGGAAACCCCCAAGCGCCACCCCGCCGATGACTGGGTGAACCTCCTGACGGCCCGCAGTCTCATTTCCACGCCAGCCCTGCCTGAGGCGGGGCGATCTTAAGCGGCCCTCTCAGGGTGACATGCCTTCCCTCTCCTCCCATCCAACGGCCTTGTCGCCCAAATTACCAACCCAGGCGCATCTGGGTTTTCAATTGCGGCTCGCCCTTGCCGGCCCCGCCCGGCTCCGGGGATTTGAGAAGCTTTTTCACCTCTGCCCCCAGGCCATCCTCCATTTTGCCGATCTCTGCCGGCATCTTCCCCTGAAGGCCCGCGGCCCCGCCGGGAGGAGCTCCTTCCTTCTTTTCCGGCTGCTTCACTTTACCCAGGGACTGGGGGATCTTTACTGCGGGCATCTTGCCCTTTGCCTGGAACATGACAATGATGCTGACCCGCCGGTTCTTGAAGTCCAGGGGATTGGCGGGGTTGAGAAGGTGGCGGTCCGCAAATCCCCGCACCGTCAGCACCTGCTCCGGCCGAAGGCCTGCCGTTTCCATGAAGCGCCGCACGGCGTTGGCCCGGTCCGCGGAGAGCTCCCAGTTCGTGTAGGTCTGGCTGCCATAGGGGCGGGCGTCGGTATGGCCCTCGAGGCTCAGCCGGTTGGGCAGTTTTCCCAGCTCCTGGGCGATGAGGCCGAAGATTTTTTTCGTCTCTCCTTTGAGCGTGGCGCTGCCCAGATCGAAAAAGTTGGAGTCCTCTTTTTCCATGAGTTCGATGCGCAGGCCTTCATCAGTGATTTCCAGGCTCACCTGGTCCTTGACGGCGCCAAAATCGGGCAATTGGGCGATGATCTCCTGGATGTGCTTCTTCACCTCCTCCAGGCGGGCCTGCTCCGTCAGGACATCCATGCCCACCGGCGCCAGGCTCTGCAGGTTCTGGCTATGGCCGGGGGTGGGCATCTCCCCCCCCATGTCGCTGGTTTCCATAACGCCGGTGGCTCCGGAAAGGATGCCCGGGTTCTTGAAGTACTGGGCCACGGCCAGGCGGATGGACTGGCTCTGACTCAGGATCCACAGAACGATGAACAGGGCCATCATGGCCGTGACGAAGTCCGCATAGGCCACTTTCCAGGCCCCGCCGTGGGACCCGCCCCCACCCTTTTTCTTCTTGATGATCCTGACTTCGGTGGCCTCTGGCTGGCCTCCGCTCATGAATCGCTCCTCCTCCCTGGCGCGGGCGGGCTCTTTAGGAGGCCTTCACCTTAATGGCCCGGCAGGCCTCCTCCACCTCGCCGAAGGAGGGCCGCACTTCGTTGATGATCACCCGCCGGGCGAACTCCACCGCCACAATGGGGGGCATGCCCTTGGCATAGGCCACCACGCCGGCCTTGATGGACTTGAGGAAAAGGTCCTGCTGCTCGGCCTGGACCTCGATCTGGGCGCTCAAGGGCTGTAAAAAACCGTAGCACAGGAGCACTCCCGCAAAGGTGCCCACCAGGGCCGCGCCCACCTTGTGGCCGATCTCCGCGGCCGGCCCGCCGATGGCTCCCATGGTGATGACGATGCCCAGAACCGCGGCGACAATGCCCATGCCCGGCAGCGAGTCGGCGATGCGGGCCAGGTTGTGCGCCGGCTTTTTCCCTTCCTCCTCCTGGGTTTCCAGGTCCGCATCCAGGAGCATTTCCAGCTCCATGGGCGGCACCCCGCCCACCACCAGCAATTTCAGGGAGTCCGTTAAATACTCCAGGGCATGATGATGGTGCATGACCACGGCATACTTGGTGAACAATTCGCTCTCCTGGGGCTTTTCCACGTGGCCTTCCAGGGTCAGCAGGCCCTTCACCCGGGCCGTCTGGAAAATCTCGTAGAGCAGCTGCAAAAGCTCCAGGAAATGCTCTTTGGTGGGGCCTGCGGATTTCAGCGAGTTCAGGATGAACGTGACGATCTTGACCAGGACGTACTTGGGGGTGGAGATAAGCAGAGCGCCCACCGCCACCCCGCCGATGATGACGAATTCGGCCCACTGCAGGAGCACCAGAAGATGGCCGCCTTCCAGAATGAAGCCGCCCAAGACCGACGCGATGACCACGGCCATGCCGATAAGAATAAACACGTCTGAGTCGTCCGCTCTGCCCCCGATAATGTGGCCCGGTCCCAGGCCGGCACTCAGCTTATCGGCGCGATGCTCCGCCTCCTTTAACGCCGCCCCCCTTGCCAAGGGGCCATCGCCCTCTTATAATCAGAAAATTGAAAAAATTCGCCGGGACCCCGGCCGCTGAGCATAATACTGGCCTTGCCACATCAGGCGGGCGCAAACGGAGGAGGAAGACGATGCCGACCTACGAATACAAGTGCAACGCCTGCGGAGAGGAATTCGTTCGCATCATGAGCATTTCGGAGTACGAGAAGGGGGGGGTGGCGTGCCCCAAGTGCAACTCGGCCGACACCAAACAACAGATGAGCCCGTTTATCCCCAAGACGTCCCGGAAAAGCTGAACTTTGTCTGAGACGTAAAGCTTTCAAGAGGCGGGAGGCGCTGCGCTTGCCCGCCTTCCGGGCTATGCTATGGGCTCAACAGGCTCGCCCCTCCCCCCTTTGAGACCTCTGCGAAAATCGCTTCTGACCGGCCAAAATTTCTCTTTAACCGCAAAATATTGTGGAACAGGCTCCCTCGCCTGCAATATACGGCCGGGGGCGGCTCTTCTCCCTGGTCTTCGCAGAGATCTCCAATCGCGACCACTCTCACCACCCCCGCCATTGTTCCACCTTCACCCCCGCGGCTGTAAGGTACACGCTCACCGCTCCCTCGCCGGTGGCGTACCGCTCGGTCCCCTCCCCGGCCGACTTTGGCCTGCCCCGTCTGCCGGAGCCGTAGGTCACCAACGCCTTGGGCTTGAGCCGGGCCACCAGTGCATTGGGCCAATCCGCCGGGGCCACCAGGACATCCGGCGGCGGGCCGTTGGGCAGCTTGACCGCCTCCCCCTCTCCCAGCCGCCGGGGCGGCACGATGAGCACCCGGCGCCCCTCATAGGCGAGGAGCAGGCCCAGGGCTCGCCCTTCTCCCAAAACCGGGTAGGCCAGGGAGAGCTCCCCCAACTCCGTGGGCGGCCGGGCCCTTTCCAGGGACAGGGCCGGCGTTCCCAGATCCCCCAGGGTGTTTCTCAAGTCCAGAACCACCTGCCCCTGGTCCCCCAGGTCCCGGAACCAGACTCCCTTTACCTTGAATTGCCGGGCCAGCGTTAACAGCTCCCCGGCATTGCGCCGGTTCAGCCCCAAGGCCAGCACCAGGTCCACCTCCCGGAACTGCCGCCAGTGCAGGTACGACGGCAACGCTCCCAAGCCGCCGCCGGCGCTGCTCCCGGTCCAGCCCTCCCAGGCCGAGGAGAAAACCAGGCGCTGGCCCGCCGGGGTCACTGCCACGCCATCGAGACCGGTGCGGCTGTCCAGGCAGGTGATCTCCAGGTGTGCTGGGGCAGAAAGGCGCGGGATCATCACGGTGCCGGCCAATACGGCAACAGCCGCCAGGGCCCCGCCCCACCGGAGCATGGGTTTCCTGGCCAGGAAAATGGCGCATATCAGCGCATAGCCCAGCAACACCTGATACCACGCAGGAGTGGGCACGCTCAGGGCCGAACCGGGCAGCCGGGCAGTCTGCTCAATGGCCCAGTAACCCCAGCGTAACGGGAAACTGCCCAGAGTCAGGAAAAATTCCGCCACGGGACTGAGGTGCAGCGCCTGGGCAAGGACCGCGGCCTCGCCCAGGGGCAGGGCCAGACCCAGGACCAGGGGAATGGCCGCCACGTTCACCAGCCAGCCCAGAAGGGACACCACCTGGAAGTAAAACGCCACCAAGGGCGCGGTGGCCAAAGAAGCCGCGGCCGAGGCGAACAGCCATTCCTTCAGCCGAAAAATGATCCTGGGCAGCCAATCTGGATAACGGGATAATGGCCCTTCGCTCTCCAGCCCTTCACCCGCCCACTGGGGTACCAGGAGGATGAGCGCGGTCACCGCGACAAAGGAGAGCTGAAAGGAGATGGCAAAGAGGCGCAGGGGGGAGAGCGTCAGGATGACCAGGGCCGCCAGGGCCAGAGCGCTCCAGACCTCCCGGGCCCGGCCCAGAAAAACCAGAAGCAGGTAGGACAGCACCATAACCTCGGCCCGCTGGGTGGAGGGCGAGCCCCCGGCCACCCAGGCGTAGGCCGCCACCGCCCCCGCGGCCAATAGTGTGCAGATCCGGAAAATGTTCACCCGTAAGAGCAGCCAGGCAGAACGGCGCAACAGCCAGGAGGCCAGAAAATAGACCGCGGCCGCCACCATGGACAGATGCAGGCCGTTAATCACCAGCAGATGGCTGGTGCCGGTGCGGCTGAAGGCCTGGCGCCGGGCCGGGGTGATCTCGCCCTGATCCCCCAAAAGCATGGCCAGGTACAGGGAGCGGGTGACCTCATCCCGATCCTTCAACAGCCGGCGGATGCCGCCCCGCAGGCGCTCCCCCAAAGGATAGGCCTCCTCGCCCTTCAGCGCCAGGAAATCCCCCTCCTGGCGCACGGACACCTGGCGGAAGATGCCCTCCGCGGCCCAGTGGCGGGCCTGCTGGAAGGCCCCGGGGTTTTTCAGCCCCTGCACCTCCCGCAGGCGGCCCTTGAGCACCACTTTGGTCCCCACCGGAGGCGGCTCGAGGCGGGGGGCGGACACTAAAATTCGCCCGGCGGCCGGCAGCCAGCCCTCGGGCGTCCGCCGGGCCTCGGCCGCGGCAAAGAGTTGCACCCGCTCAGCGCCCAGCTTGCCCGGCTTGTCCAGCCTGGCCAGCAGGGTCACCTCCTGGTCGCCCGCAAGATGCGCTACATGGTGCGGCGGGAAGGCCGGCTCCCGGGCCTGCTGGCACAAGGCCAGGCCCAGCAGGACCATGAAGATGAGGGGTAAGAGGCGGCCCTTGAGCCTGAGCCACCAACTCAGGATGAGGGCCAGCCCCAAGAACGCCAGACTGCCCTGGAGGAAGGAGGCCGACAGGGGCATTCCCCAGACGGGTGCAGCCACGCCCGCCATGAAGGCCAGGGTCACTGGCAGCAAAGGCCGGGCCAGAGCACCGGGGCCGGCCCCCATCCTGTCCAACGGGGACGGCCCCCCGGGCAAGCTCTCCTTCCTGTCGTTCCTGTCGGTCATGGCTTCCCTATCTTCAAGTTCTTTTCAGGAATTGTCGATAGGATATTGGGGCAAATTCGACAGACCGTCTAATTTGTTGAAGTGATTCAAAATAACCATTTTTTCCTTGACAAATCCCTCATTTTCCTCAAAAATTGCGCAGAGACGGGGGAATTATGCAGCGGATTTCACTCCTATTCTTTGGCATGGCCCTGTTGCTCCTGCCGAACCTGGCCGCGGCCGGGTCGCCTCCCACCATGATCCGGAGCGACGGGTCTTTGGTGATTGGCGGAAATAATTCCTCACAGAAAAAGCCGGGGGGCGACACCCTGCACACCCTGCTCAGCAAGGAAGTCCAGGTCTTCATCTTCCGCGGGAAGACCCGGGCCTGGCCGCAAAGCGGCCCTTTCCAGGCCCATTACGCACCCCGCTACTCCGGCCGCTCCATCACCGCGAGCCCCCAGCTCGAAGCCATGATCCAGAAATATGCCCGCATTTACGGGGTGGACCCTTCCCTGGTCAAGGCCGTGATGCGCCATGAGTCAGGTTTCAATCCCCAGGCCACCTCTCCCAAGGGCGCCCAGGGGCTCATGCAGCTCATGCCCGGCACCGCCGCCCTCATGGGGGTGCAGAACGCCTACGACCCCGAACAGAACATCGCCGGCGGCGTGGGCTATCTGCGCCATTGCCTGGACCGCTTCCAGCATAATCCCGCCCTGGCTGTGGCGGCCTACAACGCCGGGCCCGAACGCGTGGCCAAGGCCGGCAACACCGTCCCGCCCATCGCCGAAACCCAGTCTTTTGTGGCCAACGTCATGACCATGTATACCGGGCAGCCCCAGGTTTCCCTTGCCTCCAAACCGGCGTCGGCCGCTCCCGCTTTTGCCAAGCAACCGCCGCAGAAGCATACATTCCTCAAAACTGCGCCGGCCAAGACCGTGGTCACTGCTGAAGAAGGGGAAAAAGAGGTCAGCCGCCCCCGGCCCAAGGTCATTGAGGTGCGCTTCCCCAAGAAAAAGCCGGCCGCCTCGGCCCAACCTCAACAAAACGCCCCCGGCAGCGGCGGCTGAGGGCCGATTTCAGGTGAGCACCGCATCCCGGGCGGAACGGCTGACCTGCACGCCCTGACCCACGATACACCTTTCCAGTGACACCCCGGGAGCGATGACCGCGCCCTCCCAAACCACAGTGTGCGCCAGGATTGCTCCCCGGCCCACCCGCACGTTTGCGCCCAGACAGACACAGCCTCCGCAAGCGGCCCCTTCCTCCAGCACCGCCCCCGACCCCAGCAATGGGTCGGCGATCTCCGGGAAGAACCGCCGCAAGGCCCCGCCCTCCCCGTCTTGCAGCCGCCGGTGCGCCTCCAGGTAAGCGGCGGGGCTACCCACCTCCTGCCAGAAATGTCCCTTTACGACCGCTGCGTCCAGGCGCCCCCCTGCGGCCATGGCCTGGCGCCAGGCCGCCACCAGGTCCGCGGGGCCCTGGGCCGGCAGGAATTCCAGTATGCTTTCCCCCACCACCTGCACCCCGGTGTAGGCCAGCGGCGGCCCCGAGGCGCCCGCGGCCTCCTGGCCGATGCCGGCTACGTGCCCGCGCCCGTCCGTCCAGACATTGTTGAAAGGCGGGCAGTCGTGCAGCACGAGAGTCCCCACCGCGTCCTTATGGTGCCGGGAGAAAATGCCGGCCAAATCCAGGTCCGTCAGGATGTCGCTGTTCATGGCCAGGAAAGGGCCCTCCCCCAACAGTTGCGCCAGACCTCTGAGTCCTCCGCCCGTGCCCAGAATCTCCGGTTCATGGCTGATCAGCACTTGGACCTTACTGGGAGATTCCCGGTCCAGGAAATCATGCACCTGCCCGGCCAGATGGTGGGTGTTCACCGCCACCGTGGCCGCGCCGGCCTCCTTGAGCTGCGCCAGGAGAATTCCCAGCAGCGGCCGATTCAATATGGGCGCCAGGGCCTTGGGCGCGCTCAACGTCAGCGGCCTGAGCCGGGTCCCCAATCCTGCGGCGAGAATGGCTGCGTTCATGGTATGGAGAGATTTGTGGGGGGGGGGGGGGGGGGGGGGGGGGGGGGGGGGGGGCCCCCACCCCCCCCCAACCACCAGCACCCAAACACAGGATGTTGGT